>NZ_JAVSCF010000190.1:0-12637 GCF_031932565.1 Streptomyces sp. B1866 | reverse complement strand
GCCACCTTCATGAAAGCCCGAGGTTAACCGAGCGCGAGCGGGGCCGTGGCGGCCACCGCGGCGGTCAGGGCCAGGACCAGGGCGGCCAGGGCCACGATGAGGCGGTGCTGGCGGCGCTGGCGGTCCAGCAGGTCCGCCACCAGCCGCTCCCGTACGAAGAACCACGGCGCGTCCTCGGGCCGGAACGCGGCGGTACCCGGATAGGGCACCGCGACCCCGGCGGACGCGCAGGGTCTGGGTCTGTGCCGGGCCGCCGCGCCCGGTGCGGCGCCGGACCGGGCGCGGGTGGGGGCGGGGGTGCCCGCCGACTCGGGTCCGGGCGGCGTCTCCGGTCCGGTCGGCGCTTCCGGTCCGGGTGGTGCATCGGGTCCGGGCGCCGTGCCGGGGCTGCCTGCCGTCTGGGGTCCAGTCCCCGGTTCCGGTCCCGGCCCCGGTCCGGTCGCCGCACGCGCGGTGGGGCGGGAGGCCGCCCCGGCCCCCGAACCGCCGCCCTCCCCGCCGCCGTCCGCCAGCGTCGCCGCCACGTCGTGCCAGCGCCGCCGCCACTCCCCGACGTCGCCGCCGCAGCCCCGTACGTACGCGGTCGTCACCGCCAGGCTCGGCAGTTTGCGGCCGCCCGCCGCGACCGACAGGCTCGCCGCCGAGCTGTGCGCGCGCAGCGCGAGTTGGCGGTAGGTCGGGCTGCCCGCCGTCTCGCGCAGCAGGCGGAGGTCGGCGGCGAAGCGCAGCAGGGGGGAGTCCCCGTCGTCCAAGGGCCGTTCCTGGCGTGGCACTGGAACCCCTTTCCCGGCCGCGGCGCGTTTACCGGGCCGACGGATTGTGCGACACGTACGCGGCCGCATGGCGGGCCATGGGCGGTTACCGAAACGCTAACCATCGCGCTTCGCCGGGCGGCATTGCGGAATCCGCCATTTCTCCGGTCGGGGGATTAGGTGGGTTGTCGCACGGATTGTGCCGCCCTTGATTGTTCGGGTTGATCGAGATTGGTGTTCGACGCATCTGGCCGGGGGTTGAACAACGGAACATCCGGTAGTCATGGGGCTGCGGGGTACGGAACACCGCGCGCCGCCCGCCTTCCGGCTTCGCGCCGCCCCCCGTCGAAAGATCGCCATGAGGTATTCGCGGTACTGCCGTTCCCTGCTGTCCACACCGGCCACCGAAGTGCACCGCTACACCAGCAGTCACCAATCCGGCGCCGACATCGCCATGGTGGACCTGGAGGATTCCATTCCGCCGCACCGGAAGGAGGAGGCGCGGCGGCGGGCCACGGCCTTCTTCTCGGTCTCCCCGCATTCCTCCGCCCCCGTCCCGCCGTCCGCGGAGTCGCGGGTGGTGCCGGTTGCCGAGGGGGCCCACGCGCCGTCGCCCGCGGTGTCCCGTACGGCGCCGCTGCGGGCCGTACGGATCAACGCCGTCGGCGAACCCGACGGCCTGCGCGACCTGCTCGCCCTGCGCGACTACCCCGTCAAGCCCGACCTCGTGCTGATTCCCAAGGCCGAGTCGCCCCGCGATGTCGAGCTCGCCGCCCAGGTGCTGGGCGCGGCGTGCCCGCGCACGGAGTTCTTCGCCGTGATCGAGACGCCGCGCGGGCTGCGCAACGCGGCCGCCGTCGCCGCCGTCGCCGCGCCGCTGCGCGCGCTCGTCTTCGGGTCGGCGGACTACGCGTTCGCCGTGGGAGCGCGCCTGTCGTGGGACGCGCTGGCGTACGCGCGGGCCGCGCTGGTCGCGGATGCGCGGGCGGCGGGCGTGGAGGTGATGGACGCGCCGCTGTTCGAGGTGTTCGACGAGGCCGCGCTGCGCCGCGAGGCCGGGCGCGCCCGCGACCTCGGCTTCAGCGGGAAGATCGCGATCCACCCGGGGCAGGTCCCCGTCATCAACGAGACCTTCTCCCCGGACGCCCGGCAACTCGACCACGCCCGCCGGGTGGTGGCGGCGGGCCCGGGCAGCGGCCGGGGAACGGCGGTGGTCGACGGCGTCATGGTCGGCCCGCCCTCCTTCGCGGCGTCGCAGCGGCTGATCGAGGAGTACGGGCCCCGGCCCGCAGCCGCCGAGCGGAAGGGGACACAGGCGGCACAGCCAGATCAAGCACGGCCAGATCGAGCACAGCCAGATCAACGAGAAGAGCGAGCACACGGACGACAAGCCGCAGGGAAGGACGAGGAGCGATGACGGAAAGCCCCCCACTCGGCGTCACCGGACCCCGCAACCACCGCAACAACGCGAAAATGCTCCAGACCGCCGACCCCGTGTGGCAGTCCGCCGCCGACGCGGGCCTGATCGGCATTCAGGTCGACAGCCCGCAGGCCAACAACCGGCTCGTCGTACGGGAGACCGGGCACGAGTTCCTGAACATGTGCTCCTGCTCCTACCTCGGCCTCAACTACCACCCGCACGTCCTGCAAGGTGCGATCGACGCGATTCAGGAAGCCCAGGCCACCTCGCTCGTGATGTCCACCACCCGCATCCGCCACAACCTCCTGGTGCGGATGGAGCAGGAACTGGGCGACCTGTTCGGCGCGTACGTCCTGCCCGGCGCCTCGTGCAGCGCGCTCACCGCCGGAATCCTGCCGCTCATCGCCTCCGGGCACCTCAGCGACGGCGAACCGCGCGTGATGGTCTTCGACCGCTTCTGCCACTTCTGCATGGCGTACGCGAAACCGGTGTGCGCCGACGAGACGCTGGTGCTGACCTGCGGGCACAACGACCTGAACTACCTGGAGGAGGTCTGCCGCACCTATCCGCGGGTCGCCTACGTCGCCGACGGCGCGTACTCCATGGGCGGCGCGGCCGAGCTGGCCGGGCTCGCCGAACTCCAGGACCGGTACGGCCTGTTCGTCTACGTGGACGACTCGCACTCGCTGTCCATTCTCGGCGAGCACGGCGAGGGCTTCGTCCGCTCCCGGCTGGAGATGAACGAGCTGACCGTCATCGTCTCCAGCCTGGGCAAGGCGTTCGGCACCGGAGGCGGCATCGCGATGCTCGGCAGCCGCGCCCAGTTCGCGTTCCTGCACCGGCACGCCGGGCCCGTCGGCTGGTCGCAGAACATGTCGCTGCCGCTGGTCGGCGCCTCCCTCGCCAGCGCCGCCCTGCACCGCTCGCCCCTGCTCCCCGAACTCCAGAAGCGGCTCCGCGAGAACATCGAGTACTTCGACCGCGCCTATCCCACGCCGTTCGCCGGAAACGGCCTGCCGGTGCGCCGGATCACCGTGGGCGACGCCGACCGCGCCGTACGGCTGTCCGCCGAGATGTACCGGCGCGGCTTCTACACCTCCGCCGTCTTCTTCCCCATCGTGCCCAAGGGCGAGGCCGGGCTGCGCATCATGATCCGCGCCGATCTCACCCGGGAGAAGATCGACGAGTTCGTCGGCAGTGTCAGGGACGTCGTGCCCACCCTCTGAATCCGCCCGCCGCCCGGAGAGGACCGGCAGCAGACATGGCAGAAGACACGGCACAGACACGGGATACGGCGCAGGGCCGCACGCCGCCGACCGGGTACGAGACCGTCGGCGACCGGCGGTACCGGGAGGTCGTCGGCTTCCACTACGAGGAGTTCACGGTCGGCGACGTGATCGAGCACCGGCCCGGCCGGACCGTCACCGAGATGGACAACGTGCTGATGAGCATGCTGTCGATGAACGACGCCCCGCTGCACATCGACGCCGCCTACTGCGCGGACCTGCCCTGGGGCCGCCCGCTGGTCTCCAGCCTGGTGACGCTCAGCATCGTCGGCGGCATGACCGCGCGCAGCACCAGCGGCCGGGCCCTGGCGAACCTCGGCTGGGACCACATCCGGCTGCCGAACCCGGTCTTCCCCGGCGACACGCTCTACGCGGAGAGCGAGGTGCTGGCCAAGCGGCTGTCCCGCAGCCGCCCGGGCGAGGGCATCGTGACGTGCCGTACGACGGGCACCAAGGCGACCGGCGAGGTGGTGCTGGTGTACGAGCGCAGCTTCCTGGTGCCGTGCCGCGCCCGGCCCCGGCCCGCACCCGATTCCCGGCCCGCCGCCGAGTCCCCGCCTACCGCCGAGTCCCGGCCCGTCACCGGCCCGGCCGCCGCGTCCCCGCCCGCCGCGCGCAGTGGCTCCGCGCGGCCGCGGTGAGGCGCGCGGTGAGCCGTACGATGCGCGCCGCCGTGATCCACCGCTTCGGCGGCCCTGAGGTGCTGCGCGCCGAGTCCGTGCCCGAACCCGTCGCGGGCGAGGGCGAGTCGGTGATCGACGTCCGCCTCGCCGGGCTGAACTACGCCGATCTGGAGATCCGCGCCGGGACGTACGACCCGCCGCCGCTGCCCGCCGTCCTCGGCGCCGACGTGGTGGGGCGGCGGCGGTCCGACGGGCGGCGCGTGGCCGCCCTGCTGCGGCACGGCGGCGGCTACGCCCAGGTCGCCGTAGCGCGCGACGAGCACACCGTGGAGGTGCCTGAGGACGTGACCGACGCGCAGGCGCTGTGCCTGCTCGAACAGGGCTGTACGGCGCACAGCGCGCTGGCGACGGTGGGGCGGCTGCGCGCGGGCGAGTCGGTCGCGGTGTCGTCGGCGGCCGGGGGAGTGGGCCACCTGGCCGTCCAACTGGCCCGGGCGGCAGGGGCGTCCACGGTGGTGGGCCTGGCGTCGACGCCCGCCAAGCGGGACTTCGTACGGTCGCTCGGCGCGGACCACGCGGTGGGACTGCCGGAGGAGGTACGGGAGGCCGTACCCGGCGGTGTGGACCTGTACGTCGACTCCCTCGGCGGCCCGTACCTGCCCGCGGCCCTCGCGGCCCTGGCCCCCTTCGGCCGCGTGGTCAGCGTCGGCTGGCGCGCGGAGGCGCCCGCGCCGGTGGCCCTGGGCGACCTGATCGAGCGGTCGGTGGGCCTGCACGGCGTGTGGATGCGGCACGTCCTGCTCGCCCCGGGCCTCCTCGCCCGCACCGCCGACCACCTCTTCGCCCTGGCCCGCAAGGGCCTGCTGACCGGCCACGTCGACCGGGTCGTACCGCTGGCGGAGGTGGGCCGCGCGCACGCGGCGGTGGCGGCGCGGCAGACGGCGGGGAAGGTGCTGGTGGACGTGCACGGCTGAGGGCCGACCGGGGCCGGGCCCCGGAACGGGCCGTAGGGGCGCGGCGCGGCACGGTTTCCGGAGGGCAGGCTCGGCACGCCGTGGCGGGAACGGTCCGCGGATACGGGTACGTACCCGTATTCTTTCTTGAATGGAGGGGAGAACCACCGTGTCCGACGCCAACGTCCGTATTCCCGCCGACGCCCGTGACCGCCTGGCGGAGATAGCGGCGGCCGAGGGGCTGTCCCTGCGCGCCTACCTGGCCCGTCTCGCCGAGACCCTGCTCACCCCTGCCGAGCGGGCCGAGCGGGCGGAGCGGGCCCGGGAGATGCTGCGGGACTGGAACGGCTACGACCCGAACGAGGCCGAGCAGTCCGAGCTGGACGCCGAGCTCGACCGGCGCCTGGCCCGGCCGGAAGCCGCGTGAACGACCCGCTGCACGTGATCCTCGACGACGCCGCCATGGTGGCCGCCGGGCGCGGCAACGTCCTGGCCTCTCGTCTGATCCACCGGTCGCACGCCGAGCCGGACTGGTTCCTGTACGCCACGGTGTGCGCGCTGGTGGAGGCCGAGCGCTCCCGGCCGGGAACAGCCGAACACATCGCCGCGCTGCCGGGCATCACCGTGCTCGACCTGGACCTGCCCGCCGCACTGGCGGTAGCGGGCGAGAGCACGTGGTCGGCCGCGCACACCCAGTACGCCGCCCAGCCGGGACCGAGCCGCCCCGACGGCGCCGTAATCGCCACCACCGAACCCGAGGCGTGGAAAGGACGGCCGGTCCGCGTCCTCGATCTCAGCCCCTGACCCCGGCCACCGCGCGCCACGGCGGAAGGGAAGCGGCAGGGAAGAAGAGGCCCGGCGCGCCGGGCCGAAGCGGCGCGACCGGACCCTCAGCCCCGCCGCAGGAACAGCAGCCGGGCCCGCTTGGCCGGGATGCGGACCTCGGGCAGGGTCACCTCCGGCAGGGTGACCTCCGGGCCCGGCTCGAAGCCTGTGCGCAGCAGCCGCTCGATCGCCTTCACGTTCCGTACGTCCGGCTCCGCCACGATGCGCCGCCGCGCCGGGTCCGCCCAGAGGAACCCGGTGACCGCCGACAGCACGGCGGCCGTGAAGCCCCGGCGACCGGCGCCCCGCGCGGGGCCCACCATGATGTGGGCGCCGACGTCGCCGGGCTGCGGCTCGTACACCTCGCAGACCCGGTCCTGCGTCGGCTCGTACGTCTGGAGGAGTGCGACCGGATCACTGTGCAAGCGCACCAAGTAGGCGTGGTGCGTGGTCAGCGTGTCCAGGTGCGCGTACGCCGCCTCGATGTCGGCGCGGGTCGCCTCCCGCATGCCCCAGAAGCGGGCGCGTTCCTCCGTGGCCCAGGCGTGGATCAGGGCGGCGTCCCGGGGCGGGTCCACCGGGACGACGCGCAACGGGCCCAGACCCGCGGCCGGGTGTTCGTACAGCGCGGGGGATTCGGGGGTCATGGGGTCTCCTCGGTCAGTTCGTCCCAGTCCGTGACCACCGGGATCAGCTCGCCCCGCAGCCACAGCGCCAGCTGGTCCCGGTAGTGGGCGTCGCCCGGCACGCCCGACGCGCCCAGCGGGACCACCCACAGGCTGTCCTCCCGGCGCGCCAGGTCCCACACGTACCGGGCCGCCGGGCCGCGCGGGCAGCGGTCGGTGACGCCGGGGACGCTCATCGCCGACAGGACGCAGTCGTGGTCGCCCGCCACTCCCGGCCAGTCGGGCGCCTCTTCCGCTGGCAGCGCCTGCCACGGCGCCAGCCGGTGGACCTCGCCCCACGGCGGCAGCGACCGGTGGACGGCGGCCACCTCCTCCAGCGCCGCGCGGACCGTCTCGGGCCGGTCGAGGCCCGGCACGTGACGGGTCGTCAGCAGTGGCTCCAGCGCGAAGGCGACCCGGGGGACCAGGGCCAGCCAGGGTGCGAAGACGTCCGGGTACCCGGACCCCGCCGCCGGGTCCGCCGAGCTCGGGAGGTCCGCCAGGCCCGTCAGCGACGGCAGGGACGCCACCCGCCGCACCACCGCCGAGCGGACCGCCGCGTACGCCGTCGCCTCCCTGCTGTCCGCGTCCATGCGGCGGTCCCAGCCCAGCAGCCGCTCCCGCAGCCGCCGCGCCTCCGCGGACAGGCCGGGGTCCGCGGACAGGCCGGGGCCCTCCGGCAGGCCCGCCACCAGGTCCAGCAGCGCCGCCGCCGACGGCAGGCAGGTGTCGGTGTGGATCGCGGCCATGCCCTTGCCCGACCACGTCGCCGACTCCGCCAGCAGCCGCCGGATGCGCCGCTCCCGGTGCGGCGGCGCGAACTCCACGCCCAGCGGCCCGGCCGTCCCGCGCGCGTTGGCCATCACCGCCACGCCGTCCACCTCCGCGCGCGGCAGCGGGTCGTGCCAGCCGCGCCACGCGTGGCCGGGCTCCCAGGCCGGTACGGGCCGCAGGCGGGCCCGCCGCGAGCGCAGCGGCACCCGTCCGGCGACCCGGTGCAGCAGGCCGCCGTCGGCGTCGGCGGCCTGGACGACGTTGACCGGTTCGATCCACGACTCCAGCGCCCGGTCCACGTCCGCGACCGTACGGGCACGCAGCAGCGCGGGCAGGGCGGCGAAGCCCAGATCGGCGTACGCGCGTGGCGGGTGGCGCAGGCTCAGGCCCGTACCGGAGTCCGGGTCTCCGGCCACCAGCGGGCCCCGGTCGGTCTCCACGACCTCGACGGCCACCGGCGCCGCGCCCGCCACCTCGATCGTCTCCACGTGCGCGGCCGCCGGGCGCCAGCCGTCCGGGCCCAGGGCCTGAACGCCCGTACCCCGGCGGCGCAGCCGTTCGCGGTACAGGTCCTGGCAGTCGGCCATCGCGTTGGTGACCGCCCAGGCGACGCGGCCGGTGTGCCCGAAGTGCGGCAGGCCCGGCACGCCGGGCACGGCCAGGCCCACCGCGTCGTACTCCGGGCAGGCGAGCCGGATCTGCTGGTAGACGCCGGGCGCCTCGATGAAGCGGTGCGGGTCGCCCGCGAGCAGCGGCGCGCCGGTGGCGGTGCGGTCGCCGGGCACGAGCCAGCCGTTGCTGCCCGGCGTGCCGGGCCCGTCGGCGGCGAACAGCCCGGCGGCCTCCTCGCCCAGGTGGCGGGCCACCTCGTCGCGCCACAGCTTGGTGGGGAAGCCGGTGAACAGGATGTGCGCGGACAGCCACACGGCCAGCGGGGTCCACGGCCGCCACCGGCCCGGCGCCAGGCCCACCCGGCCGAACTCCGGCGAGCGCCGGGCCCCTTCGGCGAGCCCGGCGGTGACCCCGTCCGCGTACGCCGCCAGCCACGCGTTCGTGTCGGCGTCCAGGGCGCCGAGGCAGCGCCGGGCGGTGTCCGCCAGCCTCGCCCGCCGGGCGAACCGGTCCCAGCCGACGGCCTGCGCGCCCAGGAAGGCGGCGGTGCTGCCCTGGGCGCGGTGCCGTTCGACCTCGATCTGCCAGGCCCGGTCCAGGGCGGTGGTGTGGCCCTGCGCGTAGGCGAGTTCGTACGGGCTGTCGGCGCGCAGGTGCGGGATGCCCCAGCCGTCGCGGTACACCTGGAAGCTCACGGCCACCCCGCCCTGCGTCGACGTCAATTTAGGTTTGGCTAACCTAACTTATCGTACGGGTCCCGGGGCATCACCGGGCCACCGGCTCCGGGCGCCGCTCCGCCTCCGGCCGCGCCTCCTCCCCGCGCGTGTTCGTCGCCCGCAGTCCGATCACGGCCGCCGCCAGCAGGAAGACGCTGGCCGCCAGCAGCGCCCGGTGGAAACCCGAGGTCAGCGCGTGGGCCGGGTCGGCGTGGTGGGCCAGCAGGTGGTTCGTACGGGCCGTCGCGACCGCCGAGAAGATCGCGAGCCCCAGCGCGCCGCCGATCTGCTGCGCCGCGTTCAGCAGCGCGGCGGCCAGGCCCGCCCGGTCCGCCGGGACTCCGGCGTTCGCCGCCGTGGTGATGGCCACGAACACCGCGCCGAGCCCGAGCGACATGATCGTCAGACCGGGCAGCAGGTCCGATACGTACGAGCCGTCGACGGGGATGCGGGAGAGCAGGTAGACGCCGGCGGCGGCGACCAGGCACCCGGCGACGATGACCGGCCGCGTGCCCACGCGTGCGAACAGTTTGGACGCGACACCCGCCGCGAGCCCCACGCCCACGCACACCGGCAGGTAGGCCAGGCCCGTCTCGATCTCCGTGAAGCCCAGCACGTTCTGCATGTAGAGGGTCAGGAAGAAGAACATCGACAGGAAGCCCGCCACGCCGATGAGCTGCGTCGCGTCCGCCGCCGCCAGGCCCTTCACGCGGAAGATCGACAGCGGTACGAGCGGGTCGCGGGCGGAGCGCTCGTTGACCAGGAAGGCGGCCAGCAGCGCCGCCGCCCCGGCCAGCCCGCCGACCGTACGGACCGACCCCCAGCCCTCGTCCGGCGCCTCCACCAGCGCGTACACCAGTAGCAGCATGCCCGCGCAGGACAGCAGCGCGCCGCGCACGTCGAAGGACGCGGGCCGGGCCGGGGGCCGCTCGCCGGGGATCAGCCGGAACACGGCGAACAGGATCAGCACGCACACCGGCGGGTTGACGAACATCACCCACCGCCAGCCCGGCCCCTCGGTCAGCACCCCGCCGAGCAGCACCCCGGCCGCCGACGCCAGCCCGGCCGTACCGCCCCACGCGCCCAGCGCCTTGTGCCGGTCGGTGCCCTGGTGGAATGTCGTGGTCAGGATCGACAGCGCGGCGGGCAGCATCAGCGCCGCGCCCGCCCCTTGTACGAGGCGCCCGGCGACGAGCGTGCCCGCGTTCGTGGCCATGCCCCCGCCCAGCGAGGCCACGGCGAACAGGACCGTCCCCGCCACCAGCACCCGGCGGCGGCCGAGCAGGTCCGAGGCCCGGCCGCCCAGCAGCATGAAGCCGCCGTAGGTGAGCAGGTAGCCGCTGGAGACCCACTGGAGGCTCTGGACGGAGAAGTCGAGGTCGCGCTGGATGGCGGGCAGGGCGATGGTGACGATCGACGCGTCGACGAAGTCGAGGAAGGCGACCGCGCAGAGCAGGACGAGGACGAGCTTGCCGCGCGCGGTGGCGAGGGCGGACGGGGAGTCGGGGTGGGGCGGTCGTAGGGCGGTGGCGGACATGGGGGCCTCCTGGGCGAGGGGTCGGTGGGCCGCGTTCCGCTCAGGGGCGGCGGTACGCGGCCGGGACGGTCGGTCGGTGCTCAGCTGCCGGAACGGCGGTAACGCGGAGTCCACACCCGGCGGTTGAGCAGCCGCGCCGGAGCCGGGAGCCTGGCCTGCACCGCCGCCTGGGTGGCCGCGGGCGCCCCGTCCAGCAGCCACGGCAGATACGTGCTCGCCCCGCGCAGCCCCTGCGTCCGGCGCATCGAACGCTCGAAGGCCGCCCACCCCGCCGCGCCCAGATGCCGCTCGATCAGCGGCAGCGCGGCGCGCTCCTCGTGGCGCATGTGCTCCGTAAGGTTGGCCGTCAGCACGCCCAGCAGGTCGGCCACGGCGGCCGCGTCCCGCGCGGCCAGCGCCGCCTCGACACGGTCGAGCAGCGGGTCGAGGCCCAGGTGCTCGCGCTCCATGTCGTCCAGGACCGCCAGGTCGGCCAGCCCGCCCGCGGTGGCCAGCCGCTCGCGCAGCGGCGGCCACAGGGCGGTGTCCTCGGTCGTGTGGTGCAGGTGGAGCTGGCGGGTGAAGCCGCGCCAGCTGTCCATGCCGCGCGGGGTGAGGATCCGGTCGTGCCCGCAGGCGTGCCGCAGCCGCCGCAGATGGCGGGTGAAGGCGTCGTGCGCGGCGAACATCATGGTGAAGTCGACGGCTCCGGCCAGCTGCGGGGCACGCGCGGGCCACTGTCCGGCGTCGGGGGTCGAGGCGTCGAGGGTCGGGTGGTCGGACATGAGGTCACTCCGTGGGTCGGGGTACGTACGGCACGTACGAGCCGTAGGGGAAGGCGGTGGGCGTACGACGGCGCTGACGGACGACGGCGCTGACGGACGACGGACGGGCGGCGACGCGGGGGGCGGCCCGCGCCACACCGGGCCGGGAGGCCGCCGCCGCGAGGCCGTCGGGGGGTCACGCCTCCGGCTGGGACAGGTTCCTGAGCTTGGCCCGGTCGGCGATCACGTCGATACGGACGATCCGGTCGGCCACGACCGTGAAGCCCACGACCCCGGCCGGACGCGCCGGATCGCCGACCAGGATTCCCGGCCCGCCGTTGACCGTGACCGGCCTGGCCTTGGCCAGGAACCGCCGCGCGTTGGCCGCCGTGAACCCGCTGACCGCGTCCGCCCCGGCCACCGACTGCGACGGCACCCGGCTGAGCGGCCCCCGGTCGATGTGCACGGTGACCTCCGGGTCGAGCACGTCCAGCAGCCCCCCGAAGTCGCCTTCCCGCGCGGCGGCCAGGAAGGCGTCCACCACGCGGCGCTGCCGGGGCAGGTCGGCGTCGGGACGCGGCGCCTGCTGGACCCGGCGTCGCGCGCGGCTGGCGAGCTGCCGGGCCGCCTCCGGGGTGCGGCCCACGACGTGCGCGATCTCGTCGTACGGCACGCCGAACACGTCGTGCAGCACGAACGCCAGGCGCTCCGCCGGGTTCAGCGTCTCCAGCACCACCAGCAGCGCCAGCCCGATCGAGTCGGCGGCGATGGCGTGCTGCTCGGGGTCGTCGGCGTCCTCGTGCCGGACGATCGGCTGCGGCAGCCAGACGCCCGGGTAGTCCTCGCGGCGGTTGCGGCGGGCGCGCAGCATGTCCAGGCAGATCCGGCCGACGACCGTGGTCAGCCAGGCCCGCAGGTCGTTGATGCCCGCGTCGTCACTGCGCGACAGCCGCAGCCACGCCTCCTGCACGGCGTCCTCGGCCTCGGCCCGCGAGCCCAGCATGCTGTACGCGACCACCCGCAGATGAGGCCGCCAGCCCTCGAACCGGTCCGCCAGCCACCCGGCGCCGTCGGCGTCACCGCCGCCGCTCGGAGGTGGCTGGTTCCCACTCATCGTCTCCATACCGTACAGACGCCCGCCACGGCGGAAACGTGACGAGCGCGGGCCCGCCCGCCACCGGCCTGCTCCGCCGTTGGGCCCGCCCCCTGCCGACCCACTTCGGCGAGTGGGCCGCTCGACCGGTCCGGGCGTGGGGGTGGCCCGGCCCGCGCCGCACCTCCACCGGACAGGAGGCCGGTGGGTGGTACGGGCGGGCCGGGCCGAGGGGCGGGCGGGCTGGCCCTGGCCATGCCCGGCGCGGGGGATCGCCGGAAAGGGGCCAGCCGTGTCCGCCCCGGTCTCAGGAGGCCGAAGGCGGCAGGAGGGGTACGCCTCTGACGTGGTGGCAGCGTTGTCCGGCGCGGGCTTCGGAGAGTTTGACGCGTCGTGCGGCGCCGCAGGTGGTGCAGCGGCAGGACCAGGCGACCGAGGCCCGGCCGGGGTAGGTCTCGATGGGCTCGTACCCGGCCTCCAGCATCTCCGCCGTGGCTTGGGCGGGGGTGACGGGCGGGTGGCGCCGCCGGTCCCGGCCCGGCCGCCCCGCGCTCGTCTCCGGGGGTACCGGTACGGGCTCGGACTGGCCGGTCAGGTCGTCGCCGCCGGGGAGGGGCGCGGGCCCGCCGACCAGCAGG
>NZ_JAVSCF010000189.1:0-12733 GCF_031932565.1 Streptomyces sp. B1866 | reverse complement strand
GGGGCGTCCGCCGGACCCGCCCGGGGCCCGGCGGTCGGCCGCGCCCGCCCGCCGGGCGGCACGGTCCGCCGACGCGGGGGTTCGGAGGGGCCCGCGACGGGTCCGGAGGGGAGCGGGACCCCGGGCCGGGGAGTCCGCCGCAGGCGCCCGGCAACCGCGTGCCGCCCGCCGTCCCCTATCCGGGGGAATCCGGGGCGGGAGGGCCCGGACCGGCCCGGCCGCCTCGTTAGTCGAGGGCGTGAGCCAGAGAAACCGAGACGGAAAGCGCAGCGCCCGCGAGCGGCTGCGGGAGCGGCAGGAGCAGGACCGCGCGCGCCGGAAGCGCAACCGGACGCTGGCGGTCCTCGGCGTCGTCGTCGGCGTCCTGGCGGTCGCCGCCGGCGTGGGCGTGCTCGCCGCGAGCGGCGGCGGGGACGACGACTCGGGCGGCCCGGTGACCGCGCCCCGCGGCGCCACCGGCAAGGACGACCTGGTGATCGCGGCGGGCAGCGCGTCCGCCCGGTCCACCCTGGCCGTCTACGAGGATTTCCGCTGCCCGGCCTGCAAGCAGTTCGAGGACTCCTTCCGCACCACCGTCCACCAGCTCCAGAAGAAGGGCCGGCTGCGGACCGAGTACCACCTGGTCACCCTCATCGACGGCAACCTGGGCGGCAGCGGCTCGCTGAAGGCGGCGAACGCGGCGGCGTGCGCCCAGGACTCCGGACACTTCGCCGCGTACCACGACGTGCTCTTCCGCAACCAGCCGCAGGAGTCGGACGACGCCTTCGGCGACAACGACCGCCTGATCGAGCTGGCCGGCCGGGTCAGGGGACTGGACACCGCGGACTTCCGGGCCTGCGTCCGCGACGGCCGGCACGACGGCTGGGTGCGGGCCTCGCACCGCGCGTTCTCCGACGCCGGCTACGGCTCCACGCCGACCGTCCTGCTCGACGGCAAGAACGTCTACGCCGACCGCAGCGACCCGCTCACGCCCGGGAAGCTGAAGAAGCGGGTGAACGCCGCGGCCAAGGGCTGACCAGCGTCGGCCCCGGGCCGCCGGCCGGCGCCGCCGACCCGTCGTCCCGGGGGTGGGTTGCCGGTCCGGTGGCCCGGCAGGGTAGCGTCGACCTGTCATGGACCTCGCTTACATTCCCAGCCCGTCGTCCGGTGTGATCCACCTCGGACCGGTCCCGCTGCGCGGTTACGCGTTCTGCATCATCCTCGGCGTGTTCGCCGCCGTCTGGCTCGGCGGACGCCGCTGGGTGGCCCGTGGCGGCCAGCCCGGCACGGTCGCCGACATCGCCATCTGGGCGGTGCCCTTCGGCCTCGTCGGCGGTCGGCTCTACCACGTCGTCACCGACTACGAGCTGTACTTCGGTGCCGGCCGGGACTGGGTCGACTCCTTCAAGATCTGGGAGGGCGGCCTCGGGATCTGGGGCGCCATCGCGTTCGGCGCGCTGGGCGCGTGGATCGGCTGCCGCCGCCGCGGCATCCCGCTGCCCGCCTGGGCGGACGCGGTCGCGCCGGGCATCGCCTTCGCGCAGGCGATCGGCCGCTGGGGCAACTGGTTCAACCAGGAGCTGTACGGCAGGCGCACCGACCTGCCGTGGGCCCTGAAGATCGACGCCGACCCCGACGCCGGGCGGCTGGCGGGCACGTACCACCCGACGTTCCTGTACGAGGCGCTGTGGTGCGTGGCCGTGGGCCTGCTGGTGCTGTGGGCGGACCGGCGCTTCCGGCTCGGGCACGGCCGGGCCTTCGCGCTGTACGTGGCCGCGTACACGGTGGGCCGCTTCTGGGTCGAGTACCTGCGCGTGGACGCCGCGCACAAGGTGCTGGGCCTGCGGCTGAACGACTGGACGGCGATCGTCGTGTTCCTCGCGGCGGTGGCGTACCTGGCGATCTCCGCCAAGCGGGTCCCGGGCCGGGAGGACGTGGTGGAGCGCGCCGCGGCCGGCGTCGGCGCGGCGCCCGCCCCGGTCGAGCGGCAGTCCGAGGGAGGACCCGTCGACGAGACCGCGCAGACCCCGGAGGGCGCGCAGACCCCGGAGAGCACGGAGAGTACGGACGACACGGCGGCCACCACGGAGGACGCGGAGAGCGCGGAGAACGAGGCGAGCCCGGCGGGTCCAAAGAGCGCGGAGGACTCCGCGGCGCCCGCCGAGGGCCCCGAGCCGACCGCGGACGGCGACGCTCCCGCGGCCGGGGACGCCTCCGAGCCGCCCGCCGGGGCGGAGGCCGCGGCCCGGGCCGCCGCGAGGCCGGAGGGCTGACACGGCAGCGGGCGCGCCGCCTCGACGTCGAAGGCCACCGGGACCGGATCGGTCCCGGTGGCCTTTGTCACGCCGCCGCCGGCTCCCTGGCCCGCGACGGCATCCGCGCAGGTCAGAGGGGTAAGTTCGGCCTTCCTTGCTGGCACGGGACGGGAATTCGCGCGTACCTTCGAAATGTTCCGGACAAGGGTCACCGCAGTCCGCGACCGACCTCGAAGGGAGCCAGGCACGCCATGTCCGTCGCCACCCGTACGGAGCAGCCCGCCCACGTCGCCCACCGCGACAACCACACCCACCGGGACGTGAACGGCGGCTGGCTGCGCCCCGCCGTGTTCGGCGCCATGGACGGCCTGGTCTCGAACCTGGCGCTGCTCACCGGCGTGGCCGGGGGCGCGGCCGACCGGAACACGATCGTGCTCACGGGCCTGGCGGGACTGGCCGCCGGCGCGTTCTCGATGGCGGCGGGGGAGTACACCTCGGTGGCCTCGCAGCGCGAGCTGGTGCTGGCGGAGCTGGACGTGGAGCGGGCTGAATTGCGCCGCCACCCCCAGGACGAGCTGGACGAGCTGGCGGCGGTGTACGAGGCGCGGGGCGTGGAGCCGCGGCTGGCCCGCGAGGTGGCGGCCCAGCTGTCGCGGGACCCGGAGCGGGCGCTGGAGGTGCACGCCCGCGAGGAGCTGGGCGTGGACCCGGACGACCTGCCGTCGCCGCTGGTCGCGGCGGTGTCGTCGTTCGGCGCCTTCGCGCTGGGCGCGCTGCTGCCGGTCCTGCCGTACCTGCTGGGCGCGGCGGCGCTGTGGCCGGCCCTGGTGGTGGCGCTGGTGGGGCTGTTCGTGTGCGGCGCGCTGGTGGCCCGGGTGACGGCCCGGACCTGGTGGTTCAGCGGGCTGCGGCAGCTGGCGCTGGGCGGTGCGGCGGCGGGGGTGACCTACGGCCTGGGCGCGCTGTTCGGTACGGCCGTGGGCTGACGTACAAGCTGACGTACCAGCAGACGCGCGCCGGCGCGGATGCGACGTTACTCAAGGGTTTCACGCTGTTAACGACCGGGCATAAGGCCCGAGCGCCGCGGGCAACGTCGCCCGCGTTACGCCGTGGCGACGACGGCTGCCCACGTCATTCCGGGCCATTGATCGCCCCCCTTTGCCAAAGAAGTCCACATGCTGGAACGTGTCATCCGCTTTGCGGTAAACGGGCCATCCTGTAACCTGCATGAAAACTTGAGCAGAGGGCCAGCGTCGTCCCTCGGTGTGCGCATATGCCAACGACGACGACCGGGAGAGCCGATGCGTGCCGTGCCCTCAACGGCCTACCCTGCCCGGCAGGGGATGTACGACCCTCGCTTCGAGCGCGATGCCTGCGGCGTGGGCTTCGTGGCGACCCTCACGGGTGAGGCCAGCCATCAGCTCGTCGAGCAGGCCCTCACGGTCCTGCGCAACCTGGAGCACCGCGGCGCCACCGGCTCCGAGCCGGACTCCGGCGACGGCGCCGGCATCCTGGTGCAGGTGCCGGACGCGTTCCTGCGCGGGTCGGTGGACTTCGAGCTCCCGGAAGCGGGCGCGTACGCGGTGGGCATCGGCTTCCTGCCCGCCGCCGAGGGCGACCGGGCCGAGGCCGTGCAGCACATCGAGGCTGTCGCCGCCGACGAGGGCCTGGCCGTGCTGGGCTGGCGCGCCGTGCCGGTGGCGCCCGAGCTGCTGGGCAACGGGGCCCGCGCCACCATGCCGTCCTTCGCGCAGCTGTTCGTCGCCGACCGGCAGGGCGGCGCGACGGGCCTGCCGCTGGACCGCAAGGCGTTCATGCTGCGCAAGCGCGCCGAGCGCGAGGCGGGGGTGTACTTCGCGTCGCTGTCCGCGCGGACGCTCGTGTACAAGGGCATGCTGACCACCGGGCAGCTGGAGCCGTTCTTCCCCGACCTGTCCGACCGGCGGTTCGCCACCGCCGTCGCCCTGGTCCACTCGCGGTTCTCCACCAACACCTTCCCGAGCTGGCCGCTGGCCCACCCGTACCGCTTCGTCGCGCACAACGGCGAGATCAACACCGTCCAGGGCAACCGCAACTGGATGCGGGCGCGCGAGTCGCAGCTGGCCAGCGACGTGTTCGGGGACAAGGGCGACAAGAGCCTGGAGCGGGCCTTCCCGATCTGCACCCCCGGCGCCTCGGACTCCGCGTCGTTCGACGAGGTGCTGGAGCTGCTGCACCTCGGCGGCCGGTCGCTGCCGCACGCCGTGCTGATGATGGTCCCCGAGGCGTGGGAGAACCACACGTCCATGGACCCGGCGCGGCGGGCGTTCTACCAGTACCACGCCACGATGATGGAGCCGTGGGACGGCCCGGCCTGCGTCACCTTCACCGACGGCGTCCAGGTCGGCGCCGTGCTGGACCGCAACGGCCTGCGGCCGGGGCGCTACTGGGTCACCGACGACGGCCTGGTCGTGCTGTCCTCCGAGGTCGGCGTGCTGGACATCGACCCGTCCCGGGTGGTGCGCAAGGGCCGCCTCCAGCCGGGCCGGATGTTCCTGGTGGACACCGCGGAGCACCGGATCATAGAGGACGACGAGATCAAGGCCGCCCTCGCCGCCGAGCACCCGTACCAGGAGTGGCTGGAGGCCGGCCTGATCGACCTGGCCGACCTGCCCGAGCGCGAGCACATCGTGCACACCCACGCCTCGGTCACCCGCCGCCAGCAGACCTTCGGGTACACCGAGGAGGAGCTGCGCGTCCTCCTCGCGCCGATGGCCAGGACCGGCGCCGAGCCGATCGGCTCCATGGGCACGGACGCGCCGATCGCCGCGCTGTCCGACCGGCCGCGGCTGCTGTTCGACTACTTCACCCAGCTCTTCGCGCAGGTCACCAACCCGCCGCTGGACGCCATCCGCGAGGAGCTGGTCACCTCGCTCGGCTCGGCGCTCGGCGCCTCGGGCAACCTGCTCCAGCCCGTCCCCGCGTCGTGCCGCAGCGTCACCCTGCCCTTCCCGGTGATCGACAACGACGAGCTGGCCAAGCTCATCCACATCAACGCCGACGGCGACCTGCCCGGCTTCAAGGCCGCGACCCTCTCCGGCCTGTACCGCGTCGCCCAGGGCGGCCCCGGGCTCGCCGCGCGGCTGGCGGAGATCTGCGTCGAGGCCGACGCCGCCATCGCCGACGGCGCGCGGCTGATCGTGCTGTCCGACCGGCACTGCGACGCCGAGCACGCGCCGATCCCGTCGCTGCTGCTGACCTCCGCCGTGCACCACCACCTGATCCGCACCAAGCAGCGCACCCAGGTGGGCCTGCTGGTGGAGGCGGGCGACGTGCGCGAGGTGCACCACGTCGCGATGCTCATCGGCTACGGCGCCGCCGCGGTCAACCCGTACCTGGCCATGGAGTCCGTGGAGGACCTGGTCCGCGCGGGCACCTTCCTGCCCGGGGTCGAGCCCGCCGTCGCGATCCGCAACCTGATCAAGGCGCTCGGCAAGGGCGTGCTGAAGGTGATGTCCAAGATGGGCATCTCCACCGTGGCCTCCTACCGCGGCGCGCAGGTGTTCGAGGCCGTCGGCCTGGACGAGGAGTTCGTCGACACGTACTTCCACGGCACCGCCACCAAGATCGGCGGCGCGGGCCTGGACGTCGTCGCCCGGGAGGTGGCCGAGCGGCACGCCAAGGCGTACCCGGCCTCCGGCATCGCGCCCGCGCACCGCGCGCTGGAGATCGGCGGCGAGTACCAGTGGCGGCGCGAGGGCGAGCCGCACCTGTTCGACCCGGAGACCGTCTTCCGGCTCCAGCACTCCACCCGCACCCG
This sequence comes from Streptomyces sp. B1866, assembly GCF_031932565.1. Lineage (NCBI taxonomy): Bacteria > Bacillati > Actinomycetota > Actinomycetes > Kitasatosporales > Streptomycetaceae > Streptomyces > Streptomyces sp. B1866. Next base: position 6,700 of record NZ_JAVSCF010000189.1, on the reverse strand, counting down.
GCGCTACGACATCTTCAAGCAGTACACCGGCCGGGTGAACGAGCAGTCCGAGCGGCTGATGACGCTGCGCGGCCTGTTCACCTTCCGCGGCGACCGCACGCCCATCCCGCTGGAGGAGGTCGAGCCGGCCAGCGAGATCGTCAAGCGGTTCTCCACCGGCGCGATGAGCTACGGGTCCATCTCCCGCGAGGCGCACGAGACCCTGGCCGTCGCCATGAACCGGCTGGGCGCGAAGTCCAACACCGGCGAGGGCGGCGAGGACCCCGAGCGGCTGTACGACCCGGAGCGCCGCTCGGCGATCAAGCAGGTCGCCTCCGGCCGCTTCGGCGTCACCAGCGAGTACCTGGTCAACGCCGACGACATCCAGATCAAGATGGCCCAGGGCGCCAAGCCCGGCGAGGGCGGCCAGCTGCCCGGGCCGAAGGTGTACCCGTGGGTGGCCAGGACCCGGCACTCCACGCCGGGCGTGGGCCTGATCTCCCCGCCGCCGCACCACGACATCTACTCCATTGAAGACCTGGCCCAGCTCATCCACGACCTGAAGAACGCCAACCCCAAGGCCCGCATCCACGTGAAGCTGGTCTCCGAGGTCGGCGTCGGCACCGTCGCCGCGGGCGTCAGCAAGGCGCACGCCGACGTGGTGCTCATCTCCGGGCACGACGGCGGCACCGGCGCCTCCCCGCTGACCTCGCTGAAGCACGCGGGCGGCCCCTGGGAGCTGGGCCTGGCCGAGACCCAGCAGACGCTGCTGCTCAACGGCCTGCGCGACCGCATCGTCGTGCAGACCGACGGGCAGCTGAAGACCGGGCGCGACGTGGTCGTCGCCGCGCTGCTGGGCGCCGAGGAGTTCGGGTTCGCCACCGCCCCGCTGGTGGTCTCCGGCTGCGTCATGATGCGCGTGTGCCACCTGGACACCTGCCCGGTGGGCATCGCCACGCAGAACCCGGTGCTGCGCGAGCGGTTCAGCGGCAGGCCGGAGTTCGTGGTGAACTTCTTCGAGTTCATCGCCGAGGAGGTCCGCGAGCTGCTGGCCGAGCTCGGCTTCCGTACGCTCCAGGAGGCCGTCGGCCACGCCGAGCTGCTGGACACCACCCGGGCCGTCGACCACTGGAAGGCGCAGGGCCTGGACCTGGCCCCGCTGCTGTACGTGCCCGAGCTGTCCGAGGACGCCGTCCGGTACCAGGCCGTCACCCAGGACCACGGTCTGGAGAAGGCGCTGGACAACGAGCTGATCCGGCTGGCGGCCGACGCGCTGAACGCCGACAGCGCCGAGTCCGCCCAGCCGGTCCGCGCCCAGGTGCCCGTCCGCAACATCAACCGCACGGTCGGCACCATGCTCGGCCACGAGGTGACCAAGCGGTTCGGCGGCGCGGGTCTGCCCGAGGACACCATCGACATCACCTTCACCGGCTCGGCCGGCNCACCATCGACATCACCTTCACCGGCTCGGCCGGCCAGTCCTTCGGCGCGTTCCTGCCGCGCGGCGTCACGCTGCGCCTGGAGGGCGACGCCAACGACTACGTCGGCAAGGGCCTGTCCGGCGGCCGCGTGGTCGTCCGCCCGGACCGGGCCGCCGACCACCTCGCCGAGTACTCGGTCATCGCGGGCAACACCCTCGCCTACGGCGCCACCGGCGGCGAGCTGTACCTGCGCGGCCGGGTCGGCGAGCGGTTCTGCGTGCGCAACTCGGGCGCGACCGTGGTCTCCGAGGGCGTGGGCGACCACGGCTGCGAGTACATGACCGGCGGCCGCGCGGTCGTCCTCGGCTCCACCGGCCGCAACTTCGCGGCCGGCATGTCCGGCGGCGTGGCCTACGTGATCGACCTCGACCCCGACCAGGTCAACATCGAGCTGCGGGACGCGGTCGAGCCGCTGGACGACGCCGACAAGCAGTGGCTGCACGACGCGGTGCGCCGCCACCAGGAGGAGACCGGGTCGACGGTCGCGGCCGCCCTGCTCGCCGACTGGGACGCCGCCGCCAGCCGCTTCAGCAAGGTCATGCCGACCACGTACAAGGCCGTGCTCGCCGCCAAGGACGCCGCCGAGCGGGCCGGGCTCTCGGAGTCCGCGACCCACGAGAAGATGATGGAGGCGGCGATCAATGGCTGACCCCAAGGGCTTTCTGACCACCGGCCGCGAGGTCGCCGAGACCCGCCCCGTCGCGGAGCGGCTCAGGGACTGGAACGAGGTGTACGTCCCCGGCTCGCTGCTGCCGATCATCAGCAAGCAGGCCGGCCGGTGCATGGACTGCGGCATCCCGTTCTGCCACAACGGCTGTCCGCTGGGGAACCTCATCCCCGAGTGGAACGACTTCGCCTACCGCGAGGACTGGCGCGCGGCCAGCGAGCGGCTGCACGCGACGAACAACTTCCCGGAGTTCACCGGGCGGCTGTGCCCGGCGCCGTGCGAGACCGCCTGCGTGCTGGGCATCAACCAGCCCGCGGTCACCATCAAGAACGTCGAGGTCACCATCGTCGACAAGGCGTGGGAGACCGGCGACGTCACGCCGCAGCCCCCGGAGCGGCTGTCGGGCAAGACCGTCGCCGTCATCGGCTCCGGGCCCGCGGGCCTGGCCGCCGCCCAGCAGCTCACCCGGGCCGGCCACACGGTCGCCGTGTACGAGCGGGCCGACCGCGTCGGCGGGCTGCTGCGCTACGGCATCCCCGAGTTCAAGATGGAGAAGCGGCACATCAACCGCCGCATCGAGCAGATGCGCGCGGAGGGCACCAAGTTCCGCACCGGCGTGGAGGTCGGCCGCGACATCGACGCCGCCAAGCTGCGCAAGCGGTACGACGCGGTGGTCGTCGCGGCGGGCGCCACCGTGGCCCGCGACCTGCCGGTGCCCGGCCGCGAGCTGCGCGGCATCCACCAGGCCATGGAGTACCTGCCGCTGGCCAACAAGGTGCAGGAGGGCGACTACGTCGCTCCGCCCATCACCGCCGCGGGCAAGCACGTGGTCGTGATCGGCGGCGGCGACACCGGCGCGGACTGCGTCGGCACCGCGCACCGGCAGGGCGCCGCCTCGGTCACCCAGCTGGAGATCATGCCGCGGCCCTCCGACGAGCGCCCGGCGAGCCAGCCCTGGCCGACGTACCCGATGACCTACAAGGTCTCCTCCGCGCACGAGGAGGGCGGCGAGCGGGTGTACGCCGTGTCCACCACCCACTTCGAGGGCGACGAGGAGGGCAACGTCCGGGCCCTGCACCTGGTGGAGGTCGAGTTCGCCGACGGGCGGTTCCAGCCCAAGCCCGGCACCGAGCGGCGCATCCCGGCCGACCTGGTCACCCTGGCCATGGGCTTCACCGGCACCGACCAGGCCAACGGCCTGGTGGAGCAGTTCGGCCTGGCCCTGGACGCCCGCGGCAACATCGCGCGCGACGCGGACTTCGCCACCAACGTGGACGGCGTCTTCGTGGCCGGCGACGCGGGCCGCGGCCAGTCGCTGATCGTCTGGGCCATCGCCGAGGGCCGCTCGGCGGCCCGTGCCGTGGACCGCTACCTGTCCGGGCAGAGCACGCTGCCCGCCCCGATCCGCCCGACCGACCGCGCACTCGTGGTCTGACCTGCTGACGGTCCGCCCGTACGCTCCGGCGTACGGGCGGCCCCCCCGGGCACCCGCCGCGCGGCGCCCGCCCCTCCTCGTACGGCGGGACGGGCGCCGCGCGGCTTTACTTTCTGGGGGGCAAAAGCCTTGGCGGCACCTCGGCTTGCGCTCGCTCCCACAGGGCGCGCGCGGTATGGTTCCTCTTGAGGTGCGGGGCGATGGAGCGAAGCATTTCTGAGATGCGGTCGTCGCAACGTCCCGAATGAATTTGTGGGTACTCATCCAGTAGTCGGTGCCAGGTGACACAGGCTTCTTCGAGATGCCCGAGGCGTAGTTTGCGCTCAGCTAGAGTCCCGTTGAGGCGGATACGAGTCCGGCGCTGGCTATCAGGGCGCAAACGCTGAGATTCACTCAGCGACCTCACAGAGCCGCGCACGTCGCCCAACGCAAAGAGAACTTGCGACTGATGATACGCCAATGCGGGGCGATCGTAACCGCCGGTTAGCCGGTTTGGAGACTCGGCCTTCTCTATGGCTTTCTCTGCCTCTTTTAGCCGAGCAAAGGCGGCCCGCCGGTCACCGTTTTGCGCGGCTGCATGGGCCTGCTGTCCTGCCAAAAATGCGCGCTTGCGGTGGCTCATGTCAGGGGAGGATGCCGCCGCAGTATCGGCGAGCTGCATGGCAAGAGGCCCATGCCCCAAATCCACCGCTTGAACGCTCATTCCTCGCAAGATGGTTGAGTAAGTCAACTTGTCTTCTGCTGCTCCGGATAACTGTAGTGCTTTGACGTAATACCGTTGCGCCAAGCCATGAAGCCCCTCGTCTACAGCCATCCACCCCGTCAGATAACAAAGGTCCGCTGCCGCCGAAAGCATCTCTTTCCGCACGCTCTCAGGGGCATTTGCCCTCAAATAGGGGGCCACCATGTTCACAAGGAGGGAGGCGGCGAGCGGGCGCGCGTACCGGCCTCCGCGCTCATCATCCATCACGGATACGCGATTTGTGGCGTCAATGACCGATTCGACATCAGGAAGCCCAATTCGGCGAGCCCTGTCTGTCTGGACGGCCAACGCGCGCCCAGCGATTTCTTCCCATTGGGGGATCGTCAGTGTTGCAGCGAATAGGCCAGCGTTGAGAATTCGGCGCTGAGGGTCCATGTCACTCCCGGCTAGGGCGACCAACTCCACTAGGATATCTGCACACTCGTTCGGCTCGTCCTGCGAAGGGGGTAGCCCCAAGTCGGTGTAGGAGACTGTGCGGCCCAACTTTCTTGCAAGCGCCTCACGGATCAACGGGCGAGTCTCCTTGGCCGGTACATGCCCGTTGAGCCAGTGCACGACGGCTTGACGCGTGTACGTCGTCGGCGTGCGCCGCTCGGTGCCGAGACGGTTGACCTCCTCGGCCAGCCGTCGCGGGCTCCATCCAGTCTCCTCCAGCAGCGCTCGCAGTGCCGGGTTCGGCTCGCGGTTCCCCATGGCCCCTCTCCCGTGTTTGCACCCATGTGCAGGTCCCGTCCGCTGCACACGGTACCGGCCGGTGTGACGAGCCGGTTACATCAAGTGTGCAGTCGCCGACCGTGGGAGGGGCGCTCATGACTGATACCCCGTCAATGTCCGATGAACTCGAACGCCTGGTCGAGACCGCTCGGAACGTTGTGGACGGCCTTCAGGCCGCCGCCCGATCACTCCCACCGACGCCCGGGACCTTGCCCGTGCGATCCGGCGGGAGGTGAAACGGCTGTGAGCGGAACGCCGAGACACGAAAAGCCGACGCCGGCCGAGTCGCAGGAACAGGCGTTGAGACACCGGCGCCCCCGTCGCCGAAACCAGACCTTAGACCAGAGCGGAGAATCCGTGATTGGGCGGTTCGTTGTCGGCGTCCTCGTGTTCGCCGCATCGGCGGTAGTCGGATTTCTGCTGACTCTCGCGTTCACCAGTCGCCAGTGATCTCCCGGCTACCGTCAGATGACCCCTTTCCCGCCAGGAAAGGCCCGTCGAAAGGAAGTCTCATGAGTGGACCGATTGAAGTTCACCAGACCAGACGCAAGGGCAAGACCACGGCCGCCCGAGCGGCGGATGCGCCGTCCGGGGGTGGCTGGGCGTGGCCGTGATGACGATCCGGGTGTACCGGCTGGACCCGGTGACCGGCGAGCAGTCGGAGATCAGCTCGTGCTCCGTGCGGGGTGAGCCGAGTCGTTCGTTCGCTCCGGCGTCGTGTGAGTGGCCTCGGTGCGAGTGCCCCCGGTGCCGGGCCAAGGCCACCGGCCCGGAGGGGGAGCGGTGAGCGGGCTGGTGCCGCTGCCGTGGTCCACGGTGAACGGCACGCCCTGCTACACCGTCCCGCCTCCGGACGGCCACGGCCCCGGCCCGGTGGGCGCGCTGGCGGACGCGTGGGAGGACGCCCAGGTGCTGGCAGCGCGCGACGTGCTCGGCGCTGCCCAGCTCTGGCTCGCCTCGGGCGTCGGCGTGGACGGCGGGCGGTTGCGGGCGGGGGCGGTGCGGCTGGTGTGGGCGCTGGTCCGGGTGGTGCGGGTGGCCGAGATGCGGGGCAAGCGGCTGGAACGGGTCGACCCCGGGGAGGCGGCGCGGGTGGAGATGGCGCGGGTGCTGCTGGGGCACACCGAGGACCTGATCGTCACCGGCAACGCCGAGACCTGTCAGATGCGGTACGTCCTGGCACGGCTGGCGGAGTGCCTGACCGCCCTGGTCGAGATCGCTGAGGCCCGGGGTGCGGTGTGCCCGGCGAGACGACCGAATGGCATCGCCCGGTGAACTGCTTCCGATGACTGAGAAGAGATGCAGACATGCCGTGTCAAGTGCCCCTGGGCGGCGCGTGCTCCGGGTGCGAGGAGTGCGACCCGGACATCTTCACCCCCGGTGAGGAGATCTACCAGGGCCCGGACCCCGAAGGAGAGAACGGGAAGTATCCCCGGGGCCCGCACCCTCACTGACGTCCCTCGGCAGGGACCGGTCGAGTCGAGCGAGACGCTCGGACCCCCGCCCCGCCTGCCCGTCGTCGCGCGGCCGGATCCGCGCACCGGGCGCCGCCGCCCCCGTCGGCGGTGAGGGACACCGGGGCCGACGTGTGCGAGAGGTGGGCGCAGGCACACGTCGGCCCCCCGGCCTCGCCTGTCCGCTCACTCCCCCCGACGGGCGGG
>NZ_JAVSCF010000188.1:0-12770 GCF_031932565.1 Streptomyces sp. B1866 | reverse complement strand
GCCGCGCCGCAGCAGGCGCCCTACCCGGCCCCGGCCCAGCAGCCCGCCGCACCGCAGCCCGCCGGAGGCCAGGCGCCGCCGCCCCCGTACGCGGCTCCGCCGGCCGCCCAGCCGCCCCGGCAGGCGCCCCCGTCGGGCCACGGCGACCGCAGCCCGACGACCTTCCACCACATCGCCGTCGGCCGCGTCATGCGCATCGGCCGCGCCCTGGAGAACGACCTGGTGGTCGCCGACCTCCAGGTCTCGCGCCACCACGCGGAGTTCCGCGCGCTGCCCGACGGCCGCTTCGAGATCGTCGACCTCGGCAGCCACAACGGCACGTACGTCAACGGCCAGCCGGTCCGGCACCAGGCCATCGGCCCCAGCGACATCGTCGGCGTCGGCCACTCCGCCTTCCGGCTCGTCGGCGACCGCCTCGAAGAGTTCGTCGACACCGGCGAGGTGCCCTTCTCGGCCCGCCACCTGACGGTGACGGTCGACGGCGGCAAGCAGATCCTGAAGGACGTCTCCTTCACCGTCCCGGAGAAGTCGCTGGTCGCGGTCATCGGCCCGTCCGGCTCCGGCAAGTCGACGCTGCTGCGCGCGCTCACCGGCTACCGGCCTGCCGACCAGGGCGACGTGCTGTACGACAACCGCAACCTCTACAAGCAGTTCGCCGAACTGCGCCAGCGCATCGGCCTGGTCCCGCAGGACGACATCCTGCACAAGGAGCTGACCGTGCGGCGCGCGCTGCGGTACGCGGCCAAGCTCCGCTTCCCCGGCGACACCGCCGAGGCCGAGCGCGAGGCCCGCATCAACGAGGTGCTGCGCGAGCTGAAGCTGGACATCCACGCCGACAAGCGCGTCACCTCGCTGTCCGGCGGCCAGCGCAAGCGCGTGTCCGTGGCCCTGGAACTGCTCACCAAGCCGTCGCTGATCTTCCTGGACGAGCCCACCTCCGGCCTCGACCCGGGCATGGACCGCGACGTGATGCAGCTGCTGCGCGGCCTCGCCGACGACGGCCGCACCGTGCTGGTGGTCACGCACTCGGTCGCCGAGCTGGCGCTGTGCGACAAGCTGCTGGTGATGGCCCCCGGCGGTTCGGTCGCCTACTTCGGCCCGCCCGAGGAGGCGCTGAACTTCTTCGGCTACGAGACGTGGGCGGACGTCTTCTCGGCGTTCGAGAACTACCGCGACCACGACTGGTCGGGCCGCTGGCGCGGCTCGCAGCACTACCAGCTGTACGCCGCGGACGTGGACGCCGTCGCGCCGCAGCACGTCCGCGTCCAGCGCCCGCCCGCGCGGGTGCACAAGCCGCAGACCTGGGGCTCGCAGCTGTGGACGCTGATCCGCCGCTACCTGTCGGTGATCGCCTCCGACAAGGGCTTCATGGGCCTGATGGTGATCCTGCCCGCCGTCCTGGGCGTGGTCAGCGTCCTGGTCCCCGCCGACTTCGGCCTCCGGCCGGCGCCCCCGGGCCAGTTCAACCAGCAGGCCGGCCCGATCCTGCTGATCCTCGTCGTCGGGATGTGCTTCTCCGGCGCCGCCAACTCCGTCCGCGAGCTGATCAAGGAGCGGGTGATCTACGAACGGGAGCGCGCGGTCGGCCTGTCCCGGTCCGCGTACCTGATGTCGAAGATCATCGTGCTGGGTGTGATCACCGCCGTACAGGGCGTGATCCTCACGGGCATCGGCCTGTCCACGCGCGAGCTGCCGGACGAGGGCGTGATCTTCCCGCCCGCCGCCGAGCTGTGCCTGGCGATCATCGCCATCGGCTTCGCCTCGATGATGGTGGGCCTGGTCATCTCCTCGCTGGTGAAGACCGCGGAGAAGACCATGCCGCTGCTGGTGATGTTCGCCATCGTGCAGGTGGTCTTCACCGGCATCCTGTTCAAGATCTTCGGATCGCCGGGCGTCGAGCAGTTCGCGTGGCTGATGCCCTCCCGCTGGGCGGTCGGCGCGGCGGGCGGCACCGTGGACCTCTCCCGCATCATGGCGCCCTGGGACCGCAAGAAGCCGAACGACCTGGACCAGCTGTGGGACCACAGCGCGGGCCAGTGGACCCTCGACATGTTCGTCCTCATCGCCCTCGGCGTCGCCTGCGGCTTCGTCGTGGCGAAGCTGCTGCGCCGCCACGAGCCGGAGGTCATGCGCGGCAAGTAGACCCGCCTGCCGTCCCGCGCGGGCCTCGCCGGGGGCCCGCGCGGGCGGCCACGCCGAAGGGCGGCGCGCACCTTCGCGCCATAAAGGTGCGCGCCGCCCTTCGGTGTGTCGTTACTAGTACCCGCCCGACGCGCTCAGTAGGCCGAATCGACGTTGTCGATCGTCCCGTAGCGGTGCGCGGCGTAGTTGCACGCGGCGGTGATGTTGGCCACCGGGTCGTAGATGTCCCAGGACGTGCCCGCCACGTGGTACGCCGTGAACGTCGGCGGGATCACCTGGAGCAGGCCCTTGGACGGGACGCCGTTGCGGGCGTTGATGTCCCAGTCGTTGATGGCCCGCACGTCGCCGCGGGACTCCCGCATGACGTTGCGGTGGATGCCCTCGTAGCTGCCCGGGATGCCCTTGGACTTCATGATGTCCAGGGCCTGCCGGATCCAGCCGTCGAGGTTGTCGGCGTACGCCTTCCGGCCGGCCGGCCGGTGCTCGCCGCCGCGGCCCCGCTCACGGTGCGCGTCCCGCCCGCCGTCCTCGGCGGCGCCCTTGCGCGGCGTGCCCTTGCGCGCGGTGTCCTCGCGCCCCGCGCCCTTGCCGGCGGAGTCCGCCCGCGTGGCGTCCCGGTCGGCGGGCCGGCGAGCGTCGCGGTCCTTCGCGGACGCGACGGCCTTGTCCGCGTCGGCCCCGGCGGCCGGGCCCGATTCCGCGGCCTTCCTGGCGGCCGCCTCGTCCCGCGCGTGGTGGGCGACGAGATCGGCCTGCCGCAGGACGTCCTGCGCGTCCTGGCCGGCCGGAGCCGACCGGTTCCACGCGGCGGACTTCGCCGGCAGCTCCTGGCCGTGGTCCGCGGCCTGGGCCTGGCCCGGGATCAGGGCGAACGTCGCCGCCGTGACACCGACCGCGGCCAGGCCGGCCGCGGAGAGCCGGTGGTATCGGGGCAGGCGGGTCAGACGGTTCAGACGGGCGCGGCCGGATCGGCCAGTACGGGCGGTGGCGTGCATGGTGCGGTGGACCTCTTCCAAACGCTGGACTCGCAATCGATCGCGATCGCCGGATCGGCGCGGGGAAGCGCCGTCCTCGTCCTCGATCCACGGCGCCTTGCGACGGGAAAATTCTTAGCGGTCGCAAAAACGGGAGGCAAAGGTGTGACCTACGAAGCCGGGTCGTAGCGCCCGCGCCGAGCCCGCCCACCGGCCGCCGTATCACGCTCGCTCGACGGCGATACGAGCCCACTAATCCCGTTCGTACGTGATCTGCGCCCTATGTTCCGATTCACACCCGGAGCCGGGTGGCCTCGCACACCGTACGCGGACCCACGCGGACCGTAGGCGCCTCCGGGCCGGCCGGTCCTAGGCCGCTGGACCGAGTCCGAAGGCGGCCGCCGGTCCCATCCGCCGGCCGCCGCGCCGCCGGTACGGTGAGGCCATGAGCCACGGACGCGGAAGCGGGCGCGGCGCCGGCCTCGCGGGCGTCAGCAGCGCCCTGCTGGCCATGAGCAGGCACCTGGAGGTGCGCGACGTCCTCAAGACGATCGTCGCCTCCGCCCGCGACCTGCTGGACGCCCGGTACGCGGCCCTCGGGGTGGCCGACGACCACGGCGGCTTCGCCCAGTTCGTCGTGGACGGCGTCAGCGACGAGCAGTGGAAGGCCATCGGCCCGCTGCCCCGCCAGCACGGCGTCCTCGCCGCGATGCTCAAGGAGGCCACCCCGCAGCGGCTCGCCGACGTGCGCGACGACCCGCGCTTCGAGGGCTGGCCCGCCGCCCACCCGGAGCTCGGCGACTTCATCGGCCTGCCCATCGCCGACGGCGACGAGGTGCTCGGCGCCCTCTTCCTCGCCAACAAGAACTGCGCCCGGCCCAGCGGCGGCTGCGGATTCACCGAGGAGGACGAGAAACTGCTCGGCATCCTCGCCCAGCACGCCGCCATCGCCCTCACCAACGCCCGGCTGTACGAGCGCAGCCGCGAGCTGACCATCGCCAGGGAGCGCGCCCGGCTCGCCCACGAGCTGCACGACGCCGTCTCCCAGAAGCTCTTCTCCCTGCGGCTGACCGCCCAGGCCGCCGCCGCCTTCGTGGACCGCGACCCCGGCCGCGCCAAGGGCGAGCTCCAGCAGGTCGCGGCCCTGGCCGCCGAGGCGGCCGACGAACTGCGCGCCGCGGTCGTGGAGCTGCGCCCCGCCGCCCTCGACGAGGACGGCCTCGCCGCCACCCTGCGCACCCAGGTGCAGGTCCTCGACCGCGCCCACAGCGCCCGGGTCACCTTCACCGCCCACGGGGTCAGGGCGCTGCCCGCCGCCCAGGAGGAGGCGCTGCTGCGGGTCGCGCAGGAGGCCCTGCACAACGCGCTGCGCCACGCCGACGCGGGGCGCGTCGACGTCACCCTCGACCGGCACGGGCAGGGCATGCTGCTGCGCGTCGCCGACGACGGCCGCGGCTTCGACCCGTCGGCCGTACGGCGGGCGGGCCGGCACCTGGGCCTGGTGTCCATGCGCGACCGGGCCGGCGCGGTCGGCGGCGCGCTGACCGTGGAGTCGGCTCCCGGCACGGGCACGGTGATCGAGATGGAGGTGCCCGGTGGCTGAGACTCCGGCGCGCGGCGCGCCGCAGGCGTCCCCCCGGCCCGCCGACCCGCCCGCCGAGTGCGCCCGGCGGCCCGCGATCCGCGTGCTGCTGGTCGACGACCACCAGGTGGTACGGCGCGGCCTGCGCACCTTCCTCGAAGTGCAGGACGACATCGAGGTGGTGGGCGAGGCGTCGGACGGCGACGAGGGCATCGCGCGCGCCGAGGAACTGCGGCCCGACGTGGTGCTGATGGACGTGAAAATGCCCGGCACGGACGGCATCCAGGCCCTGCGCAGGCTCCGCGAGCTGGCCAACCCCGCGCGGGTGCTCGTCGTCACCAGCCTCACCGAGCAGCGCACCGTCGTCCCCGCCCTGCGCGCGGGCGCCGCGGGCTACGTCTACAAGGACATCGACCCCGACGCCCTCGCCGGCGCCATCCGGTCCGTACACGCCGGGCACGTGCTGCTCCAGCCCGAGGTGGCGGGCGCGCTGCTGTCGCAGGACGAGACGGGCGGCGGCCCGGGGCGCGGAGCCTCACTCACCGAACGGGAGAGCGAGGTGCTCACCCTGATCGCGGAGGGCCGCTCCAACCGGGAGATCGCCCGCGCCCTGGTCCTGTCGGAGAAGACCGTCAAGACGCACGTGTCGAACATCCTGATGAAGCTGGACCTGGCCGACCGCACCCAGGCCGCGCTGTGGGCGGTGCGCCACGGGATCGGCGCCTGACCCGCTCCGCCGACCGCCCCCACGGGTCCGTACGCCCCGGCCTGGCGGCCCGCGGCCTGGTGCCGCTACCGCCTGCCGTACGTCACGGGCCGCCGTACGCCCCCACCGGCGTACCGGAGGCGACACGGACCCGCGCTCGTCCACCTGCCGGACGCCGCCGGGCAACCGGCATCACGGACCGGTCCACCCCCGGGTGAAAAACGCACCCGGACCCCGCACCCGGACCCGGACCCGGCCCCGCCGTCACTGCCGGTCCCGCTCCCGCTCCTCCACGAACGCGTTGTACGCAGCCACCTGCGCGCGCCGCGCCGTGCGCTCCACCGGCCGCAGCGCCTCGGCCCGCGCGGCCATCTCCGACGCGCTCACCGCCGCACCGTGCTCCCGCCCCGCCGCGTCCGACGCGTGGGCGATGCCCACCAGCGCGGCCACCCGCTGCGCCAGCTCCAGGACCCGCAGGGCGCGCGGCGGGTAGCCCGGTGCCAGCACCTCGCGGCCGCGCTCGGCCCGCGCCCGGTACGCCTCCAGGGCCGCCTGGGTGACCGGGCCCGCCCCCGCCACGTCGAGCCGGGACAGCACCTCCGTGGCCTCCCGCAGGGCCTCCGCCAGCTCCCGCTCCGCCTCGCCCAGCGACGGCACGTCGGCGGGCGGCGCCTCCCGCACCGGAAGGCAGTGCCACACCAGCTCGCCCTCCAGGCCCTCCTCGGGCACCAGGCCCAGCGCCACACCCGCCGCGACGACCGCCTCGCCCGCCTCCAGCGCCCGCGCGTTGAACTCGGGCGGGCCGCTCAGGCCCAGCGGATGCCCCGCTATGGGCAGCGCCGCGCGCAGCCCCCGCGCGCCCAGCGATCTCAGCCGGCCGAGCGCCAGCGTGAGCCCGACCTGGCCGGTCTCGCCGGGCAGTCCGGCGACCCGGTGCGGCGAGTCGCCGCCGGTGATGCGGTCGGCGGCCTCGTCCGGGGAGACCAGTCCGGCAAGGAGGGCGTTCCCCCACGCGGTGAGCCGCCCTGAGCGTGGTTCATCGAGCATGGAACCAGCCTAAGGACTGGTACCGACAATCGTGGCGTAGGTTTTCCCTGCGGGCCGTGCCCACCGGGGCACGCCTCATACGATGACGCAAGGGGAGACAGCGCGCTCATGAGCGATGTTCTGGAGCTGGTGGACGTATCCGTGGTCCGCGACGGTCGGGCTCTGGTGGACGGCGTCTCATGGTCGATCAAGGAGGGCGAGCGCTGGGTGATCCTCGGCCCGAACGGCGCCGGGAAGACCACGCTGCTCAACGTCGCCTCCAGCTACCTCTTCCCGACCGCCGGAACCGTCCGCATCCTGGGCGAGCGGCTCGGCCGCGTCGACGTCTTCGAGCTGCGCCCGCGCATCGGCATGGCGGGCATCGCCATGGCCGACAAGATGCCCCGCCGCCAGACCGTCCTGGAGACGGTGCTCACCGCCGCGTACGGCATGACCGCGCACTGGCGGGAGAGCTACGAGTCGGTCGACGAGGACCGCGCCCGCGCCTTCCTGGACCGCCTCGGCATGACCGACCACCTCGGCCGCACGTTCGGCACCCTCTCCGAGGGCGAGCGCAAACGCACGCTCATCGCGCGCGCCATGATGAGCGACCCCGAGCTGCTCCTGCTCGACGAGCCCGCCGCCGGGCTCGACCTCGGCGGCCGCGAGGACCTGGTGCGCCGCCTCGGCCGCCTGGCCCGCGACCCGTACGCCCCCTCGATGATCATGGTGACCCACCACGTCGAGGAGATCCCGCCCGGCTTCACCCACGTCCTGATGATCCGTCAGGGGCAGGTGCTCGCTGCGGGCCCGGTCGAGACCGAGCTGTCGGCGCGCAACCTGTCGCGCTGCTTCGGACTCCCGCTCATCGTCGAGCGCACCGGCGACCGCTGGACCGCGCAGGGCCTGCCCCTGAAGTGACGCGCGTGACACACCGTACGGCGGACCGCGCCGCGCGCCGCGGTTCTTGATCCGCGCTCTGTCCCAATGTGGACGGGGGCAACTACCATGACCCCGTGGACGCGTGGGTGTGGTGGCTGGTCGCCGCCGTAGGGCTGGGAATTCCCCTCGTGCTGACCGCGATGCCCGAGTTCGGGATGCTCGCGGTCGGCGCCGTGGCGGGCGCCGTCACCGACGCCCTCGGCGGGGGGCTCGTGCTCCAGGTGGTGGCCTTCAGCATCGTCTCGGTGGCGCTGATCTCCGTCGTACGGGTCGTTGCGGCCCGCAACAACCGCCACCGGCCCGGGCTCGTGAGCGGCGTCGACGCGCTCAAGGGCCGTCAGGCCGTGGTGCTGGAGCGGGTCGACGGCGGGGGCGGCGGCAGGATCAAGCTCGCGGGCGAGGTGTGGTCGGCGCGCTCGCTGGACTCCGACCAGGTGTACGAGCCGGGCCAGCAGGTCGACGTCGTGGAGATCGACGGTGCCACGGCCGTCGTCATGTGAGCCGCCGGCCTGGGGGCGCGGCGCACCGGCCTCAGCCGGGTGCGCGGCCAGGCTGCGCGGCGCACCGGTGATCTGAAAGACTCTCAACCGAGAAAGAGCCGATCATCCTGATCAGCCGGAAGTATGAAGGGCACGGGGAGCCGCTGTGGCAGCGATCATCATCGTCCTGATCATCCTGGTGGTGCTCGTGTTCATCGCACTCATCAAGACGATCCAGGTCATCCCCCAGGCGAGCGCCGCCATCGTGGAGCGCTTCGGCCGCTACACACGAACCCTCAACGCGGGCCTCAACATCGTCGTCCCGTTCATCGACACGATCCGCAACCGGGTCGACCTGCGGGAGCAGGTCGTGCCCTTCCCGCCCCAGCCGGTGATCACCCAGGACAACCTGGTCGTGAACATCGACACCGTCATCTACTACCAGGTCACCGACGCCCGGGCAGCCACCTACGAGGTCGCCAGCTATATCCAGGCGATCGAGCAGCTCACCGTCACCACCCTGCGCAACATCATCGGCGGCATGGACCTGGAGCGCACGCTGACCTCCCGCGAGGAGATCAACGCGGCACTGCGCGGCGTGCTGGACGAGGCCACCGGCAAGTGGGGCATCCGCGTCAACCGCGTCGAGCTGAAGGCCATCGAGCCGCCCACCTCCATCCAGGACTCGATGGAGAAGCAGATGCGCGCCGACCGTGA
Organism: Streptomyces sp. B1866; assembly: GCF_031932565.1. NCBI lineage: Bacteria > Bacillati > Actinomycetota > Actinomycetes > Kitasatosporales > Streptomycetaceae > Streptomyces > Streptomyces sp. B1866. The sequence goes on along the minus strand of NZ_JAVSCF010000188.1, from coordinate 4,202 downwards.
CAAGCGGGCGGCGATCCTCCAGGCCGAGGGTGTGCGGCAGTCCGAGATCCTGCGCGCCGAGGGTGAGAAGCAGTCCTCCATCCTGCGCGCCGAGGGTGAGGCCAAGGCCGCCGCGCTGCGCGCCGAGGGCGAGGCGCAGGCGATCCGGACGGTCTTCGAGTCCATCCACGCCGGAGACCCCGACCAGAAGCTGCTGTCCTACCAGTACCTCCAGATGCTTCCGAAGATCGCCGAGGGCGACGCGAACAAGCTCTGGATCGTGCCCAGCGAGATCGGCGACGCGCTCAAGGGACTCGGCGGCGCCATCGGCAACTTCGGCCCGCTCAGCGGCGGCACGCCGAACAACGGCGGCGCGGCGGCGGGCGGCAAGGAGCCCCCGCGCCGCGAGCAGCCCCGGATCGACTGACCGCGGATCGACCGACTGCCACCGCGCGACCCCGCCCCCGGCCGCCGCTCCCACGAGCGGCGGCCGGGGGCGTCCCGTTCCGGCGGAGCGGCCCGCCAGGGACACCGGTCACGCCGCCGGGACCCGGCCGGGCCGCGCGCTACGCGGACCGCGCCAGCCAGTCCGGCAGACCCGCGCCCGCCGCCGCCCCCAGCCCGAGCACCAGCGCGTCCGCCGGCGTCGGCTCGAACGGCGCGCGCAGCAGCCGCATGCCCGCCTCCTCCGGAGTGCGGTTCGCCTTGCGGCGGTTGTCCTCCGCGCACGACGCCACCGTGTTCAGCCACGTGTCCCCGCCGCCCCGCGACCGCGGCACCACGTGGTCCACGGTCGTCGCCCGCCGCCCGCAGTACGCGCAGGCGTGCCGGTCCCGTACGAGCACGCCGCGCCGCGACCACGGAGCCCGTCTTCGGAACGGCACGCGCACGTACCGGCACAGCCGGATCACCCGGGGCAGGGGCAGGTCGACGGCGGCCGCACGGACCCGCAGCGCGGGGTGGGCCTGCTCCACCACGGCCTTGTCCTGAAGGACCAGCACCACCGCCCGCCGCAGCGACACGGCCGCCAGCGGCTCGAAGCTCGCGTTCAGCACCAGCGTCTCGCGCACGTCGCCCACCTCCCCGCACCCGGCACCCCAGCCCGCCATCCGGTGGCGGACTGGGATCAACTGTGACCGGCGGCACGGGCTGGGACAACGCAATTAACGCCGCTCCCGGGCCCGGCTCAGCCCTGCGCGGGCGTCTCGTACTCGCCGATGACGTGGGCGCGCGCCAGGGTGTGGAAGCGCAGGTTGAAGCCGACGACCGCCGGCGTCGCGTCCGCGTCCGGGCCCAGCTTCCCGGTGTCCACCGCGTAGACGGTGAACACGTAGCGGTGGGGCCCGTCCCCGGGCGGCGGGGCGGCGCCGCCGAAGTCGCGCGAACCGTAGTCGTTGCGCACGTGCACCGCCCCCTCGGGCAGCCCCTCGAACGCGCCGCCGCCCGCACCGGCCGGCAGCTCGGTGACCGTCGCCGGGATGTCGAACAGCACCCAGTGCCAGAACCCGCTGCCCGTCGGCGCGTCCGGGTCGTAGCAGGTGACGGCGAAACTCCGCGTCTCCTCCGGGAAGCCCTCCCAGCGCAGGTGCGGTGAGGTGTTCCCCTCGGCGTACACCTGGTCGGCCTTGAGCGTGCCGCCCTCCGGCACGTCGTCGCTCACCACGGTGAACGACGGCACCGGCGGGTGGAAGTCGTGGGGCAGGGGACGCCGCTTCTGCTCGGACACGTTGTCAAACCTCCTGCTGCTCGCTTGGGTCGCATGCGCGGCCAGCCTAACGAGATCACCGCACGGCCTGACACGATGGCGCCATGACCGCGAACCCCCCGTCGCAGTCCCCGCCCGGACCCCACCGCCACACCGCGGACCTGCACCTCACCGGCGTGTCGGACAAGGCGGGCCTGCTGGCCGCCTGCGCCCGCGACCTCCAGCTGCCGGACTGGTTCGGCCGCAACTGGGACGCCCTGGCCGACTGCCTCACCGACCTGTCCTGGTGGGGCCGCCCGGGGAGCTACCTGCTGCGCGTACGGGGATGGGAGGAGTTCCGTACGGCCGCGCCCGAGGCCGCCGCGACCGCGGCGGGAATCTTCGCCGAGGCCGAGGCGTACTGGGGCGGAAGCGACACGCCGATGACGGTGCGCTACGACCCCGAGACCCCCGACGGCGCCGAAGACCCGGACGGTCCGCAGGGCCCGTACGACCCGGACGGCGCGCCCGGGGACGCGTGAGACGGGGGTGCGTCCCGGACCGGCCGGTCCGGGACGCACCCCCGCGCGACGCCGTCCGCCGCACCCCGGCGGCGCGGCCGCCTCAGAACCAGTTGCGCTTGCCGCCCACCTCGGCCAGCCAGTGGTTCAGGTACGCGGTCCAGTCGGTGTTCTGGAAGTCGTGCAGGCCGACGGTGAACGACCGGAAGGAGTCGCTGCCCTCGGTGAACAGGCCCGGCTTCTTGTCCATCTCCAGGACGACGTCCATCGCCCGGTCGTCCGCGACGAACGACAGCTCGACCTGGTTGAGCCCGCTGTACTGCTGCGGCGCGTAGAACTCGATCTCCTGGTAGAAGGGCAGCCGCTGGCGCGTGCCGCGGATGTGCCCGCGCTCCAGGTCCGCGCCCTTGAACCGGAAGCCCAGCGTGCCGAACGCGTCGAGGATCGCCTGCTGGGCGGGCAGCGGGTGCACGTTGACCGGGTCCAGGTCGCCGGAGTCCACGGCGCGCGCGATCTGCAACTCCGTCGTCACCCCCACGTTCATCCCGGTCAGGTGCCGGCCCAGGAACGTGGTGACCGGCGTCTCCCACGGGACCTCCAGGCCGAACCGCACCGCGTGCACCGCGCCCGGCTGCACCTGGAACGCGCCACCGATCTGCTGCCGGACGAACTCGACGTCCTGCTTGTACTCCTGGTCGCCGCCCTCCACCTCGACCCGCGCCTGAAGGCCGACCGACAGCCCCTCGACGTCCTGCGCGACCGAACCGCCCTGGATCCGCACCTCGCCCTGTACGACACCGCCCGGGGCCACGTTCGCCTCGGTCAGCACCGTCTCCACCGAAGCGCCACCGGCACCCAAACTCGCGAGCAGCTTCTTGAAGCCCATGTTCTCCCTCTCACCGGACGCGCCTGCGCCGTGCTCGATCGCCGTCGGACCGGGGAACCCTACAAGTCCTCCGGGCCCCGCGGACCCCGTGCACCGTAGGACCACGGGACCGCGGCGGGCGGTTCCCCACCGCGGTCCCGTCCAGCCTGGCACCGGACGGCTGGTCCGCGCCGCACCCACGGCGAGCACAATTCCGTGCTCCACCCGTTGCACTACGCTCGGAGCGCGTGACTTCCGAGCCCGCCCCCACGCCGCTGGACCGCGCCTTCTTCGACCGCCCCGTACTCGCCGTCGCCCCGGACCTGCTGGGCCGCGTCCTGGTACGCGCCACCCCGCGCGGGCCGATAGCCGTGCGCCTCACCGAAGTGGAGGCGTACGCGGGCGAGGCCGACCCCGGATCGCACGCCTACCGGGGCCGCACCGACCGCAACGCGGTGATGTTCGGCCCCCCGGGACACGCCTACGTGTACTTCACCTACGGCATGTGGCACTGCCTCAACCTGGTGTGCGGCCCCGAGGGCACCGCGAGCGGTGTGCTGCTGCGCGCCGGGGAGATCGTCTCCGGCCTGGACCGGGCCCGTGAACGGCGCCCGAAGGCCCGCAACGACCGCGAGCTGGCCCGCGGCCCGGCCCGGCTGGCCACGGCCCTCGGCGTCGACCGCCGGCTCAACGGCACGGACGTGTGCGGGGGACCGGAGTCCGCGATGTGGATACTCGCCGGGGAGCCCGTCGTGCCCGAGCGGGTGCTGACCGGCCCGCGCACGGGCGTGGCCGGTGAGGGTGCGACGCACCCCTGGCGCTACTGGGTCGAGGGCGACCCGACGGTCAGCCCCTACCGCGCCCACGTGCCGCGCCGCCGCGGGCCGACACACCGTCAGGCCGAACTTGACTCTCGACGGCGCGGCGCCTAACGTTGCCCAAGCCGCTGGAGAGAGCAGCAGTGCGAGCACGGCCTCGGGCCGCTCCACCGCAGCCTCGGGCGGCGGGCCACCACCTCTGAAGAACTTCCCTCCACGGGGTCTCCGTTTCGGTATGCCCGGAATGCTGGCCCCGAATCCTGATCGGGATCACTGATTAGGACTCGGACGGAAAATCGGCTAATGTAGTGGTCACACCGAAGGGAAGCGCCCGG
>NZ_JAVSCF010000187.1:0-12810 GCF_031932565.1 Streptomyces sp. B1866 | reverse complement strand
GCCGTCAGCCCCGTCCGGCCGACCGCGCGGGACCGGCCTGGCGGCCGCGGGCACCGCGCGGCGCACGGCGCACCGGCCGGGGCGCGCTCGGGCCCCTCAGCCGCGGCCGACGTTCCGCTCGTACACCAGCCGCAGGCCGATCAGCGTCAGCCACGGCTCGTGCTCGTCGATGACGGACGCCTCGGCCAGCACCAGCGGCGCCAGGCCGCCCGTCGCGATCACCGTCACGTCGTCGGGATCGTCGGCCAGCTCGCGCGCCATGCGCCGCACGACGCCGTCGACCTGCCCGGCGAAGCCGTACAGGATGCCCGACTGCATGGCCTCGACCGTGTTCTTGCCGATGACGCTGCGCGGCCGGGCCAGCTCGATCTTGCGCAGCTGGGCGCCCCGCACGCCCAGGGCCTCGACCGAGATCTCGATGCCCGGCGCGATCACGCCGCCGACGTACTCCCCGCGCGCGCTGACCGCGTCGAAGGTGGTGGCCGTGCCGAAGTCGACCACCACGCACGGGCCCTCGTACAGCTCGACGGCGGCCAGGGCGTTGATGATCCGGTCGGCGCCGACCTCCTTGGGGTTGTCCATGAGGATCGGCACGCCGGTCTTGACGCCCGGCTCCACCAGGACGGCCGGTACGTCGCCGTAGTACCGGCGGGTGACCTCGCGCAGCTCGTGCAGCACGGACGGGACGGTGGAGCAGATGGCGATGCCCTCGACGCCGTCGCCCAGCTCGTCGCCGAGCAGCGGGTGCGTGCCCATCAGGCCCTGGAGCAGGACGGCCAGCTCGTCGGCGGTGCGGCGGGCGTCGGTGGAGATGCGCCAGTGCTCCACGATGTCGTCGCCGTCGAAGAGGCCGAGCACGGTGTGGGTGTTGCCCACGTCGATGGTCAGCAGCATGCGGCGCCCCGCCTCCGACCGGCCGGGTCGCTGGTCAGCGGCATCAGGCACGCCCCTCCCCCGCGTCGCCGGACTCGCGGCCGGTCGGCTCGTCGCGCAGGTCGAGGCCGATGTCGAGGATCGGCGAGGAGTGGGTGAGGGCGCCCACGGCCAGGTAGTCGACGCCGGTCTCCGCGTACGTACGCGCGTTCGCCAGGGTCAGCCGGCCGGAGGACTCCAGGACGGCGCGGCCCGCGACCAGTTCCACGGCCTCGCGGGTCTGCTCGGGCGTGAAGTTGTCCAGCAGGATCAGGTCGGCGCCCGCGGCGAGCACCGGGGGGATCTGGTCGAGGGTGTCGACCTCGACCTCCACCGGTACGTCCGGGAACCGCGCGCGCACGGCCGCGAAGGCCTCGGCGACGCCGCCCGCCGCCACCACGTGGTTGTCCTTGACCAGCGCGGCGTCGGACAGGGACATGCGGTGGTTGACGCCGCCGCCGCAGCGCACCGCGTACTTCTCCAGGGCGCGCAGGCCGGGCGTGGTCTTGCGGGTGTCGCGCACGCGCGCGGGCGTGCCGTCGAGGGCGTCGGCCCACGCGCGGGTGGCGGTGGCGATGCCCGACAGGCGGCACAGCAGGTTCAGCGCGCTGCGCTCGGCGGTGAGCAGGTCGCGGGTGCGGGCGGTGACCGACAGCAGCTTCTGGCCTGCGGTGACCCGGTCGCCGTCCTCGACGTGCCGCTCGACCTCGAACGCGTCCTCGCAGACCACCGACAGGACCGCCTCCACCACCCGCAGCCCGGCGACGGTGCCCGCCTCACGGGCGGTGAAGTCGCCGGTGGCCACGGCGTCGGCCGGGACGGTGGCGACGGTGGTCACGTCCACGCCCCCGTCCAGGTCCTCCTCGACCGCCAGGTGTGCCACGTCCTCCACCTGCACCGGGTCGAGCCCGGCCGCTTCGAGGAGCTTGGCCAGCGCCGGGTCCAGGCCGCACTCGTCCGGGTCGAAGCCGGGCTCGCCCGGCGCGCCCTCGGCGCCGCAGGCGCACCCGTCGCCGCAGCCGGCCGCCTCGCCGGAGCCGCCGGCGCTCGCGCCTGCGGCCGCGGCTGCGGCTGCGCTTGCGGAGGAGGCGTCCGCGCGGGGCGACGGCGGCGGCAGGGGTACGGCCGCGGTGGGGCGATCGTCGGCTGGAGGACTACTGCTCACGGACGTGACTCCGTCTCGGGTCGGGGGCTGGGTTCGGGGGCTGGGCCGGGTCGGGGGGCGGGAGCGGGAGCGTACGACGTGTCCGGGGTGCCCGGCGCGGCCGAGCCGGTCGGAGGAAAGCCTGGCGAGTCCGTCGTACGGATGTGAAGGGCGCGATCCGGGCGCAGGGTGACGAGGACGTGGCGCCGCCAGGCGTCGTCGGCGTCGGGCCGGTCCTCGCGCCAGTGGCAGCCGCGCGTCTCCTCGCGGTGCCGGGCGGCGGCGACCAGCACCCGGGCGACCAGCAGGAGGTTGGTGGCCTCCCAGGTCTCCACGCCGGGCTCGGCGGTCTTGCCGTCCCGGCTCAGCTCCTCGGCCGCCTCGCCGTCGACGCGGTCCAGCGCGGCGGCGGCCTCCGCGAGGCTGGCGGCGGAGCGCAGCACCCCGGCGCCCGCGGTCATGACGCGCTGGACGGCGAACCGGGCCTCGGGCGCGAGCAGCGGCGTGTCCGCGTACCCGGAGGGCGCCACCGGAGCGCCGGGCGGCGGCGCGGACGGCCGGGCGGCGGCGATGTCCGCGGCGATGCGCTCGGCGAAGACCAGGCCCTCCAGCAGGGAGTTGGAGGCGAGCCGGTTGGCGCCGTGCACGCCCGTGCAGGCGACCTCCCCGCACGCGTACAGCCCCGGCACCGTCGTACGGCCGTGCAGGTCGGTGCGCACGCCGCCGCTGGCGTAGTGGGCGGCGGGCGCGACCGGTACCGGCTCGGTCACCGGGTCGATCCCGTGGGCCCGGCAGGCGGCCAGTATGGTCGGGAAGCGGCGCTCCCACATGGCCGCGCCGAAGTGCCGCCCGTCCAGGAACATGTGCGCCGCGCCCTGGTCGAGCATGCGGCGGGTGATGGCCTTGGCGACGATGTCGCGCGGGGCCAGCTCGGCCAGCTCGTGCCGCCCGAGCATGAAGCGCACGCCGTCGGCGTCCACCAGGTGGGCGCCCTCGCCGCGCACCGCCTCCGACACCAGCGGCTGCTGGCCCTCGGCCTCCGGCCCCAGCCACAGCACCGTCGGGTGGAACTGCACGAACTCCAGGTCGGACACCTCGGCCCCGGCGCGCAGCGCCAGGGCGACGCCGTCGCCCGTGGACACCGGCGGGTTGGTTGTGGCGGAGAACACCTGGCCCATGCCGCCGGTCGCCAGCACCACCGCGCCGGCGCGCACCGCGCCCACGCCGTCGTGCGCGCCGGCGCCCATGACGTGCAGGGTGACGCCGGCCGCCCGGCCGTCGGCGTCCTTCAGCAGGTCGAGCACCAGGGCGTTCTCGACGGTCTCGATGCCGGCCTCGCGCACCGCGGCGACCAGCGCCCGGGAGATCTCCGCGCCGGTCGCGTCGCCGCCCGCGTGGGCGATGCGGCGGCGGTGGTGGCCGCCCTCGCGGGTGAGCAGGATGCGGCCGGTGCCGTCGTCGGTGTCGAAGACGGCACCGGTGCCGATCAGCCGCCGTACGGCGCCCGGCCCCTCGGTGACCAGGGTCCGCACGGCCTCCTCGTCGCACAGTCCGGCGCCCGCGACGAGGGTGTCGGCCAGGTGCTGCTCGGGCGTGTCGCCGTCGCCGAGGGCGGCGGCTATGCCGCCCTGGGCCCAGCGGGTGGAGCCGTCGTCCAGGCGCGCCTTGGTGACGACGGTGACGCGCGCGCCGGCCGCGGCGCAGCGCAGCGCGACGGTCAGGCCGGCCACGCCGGAGCCCACGACCACCACGTCGGCCGCGACGGACCAGCCGGGCGCGGGCGCGCGCAGGGCGAGCGGGCCCGGCTGGGCGGCCGGGCCGGGGTCGGCGGTACGGCCCGGCTCGGCGGTACGGCCCTGCCGCGGACCGGAGCCCGGCTGCGGTTCAGGGCCCTGCCGCGGTTCGGGGCCCGGCTGCGGGGCGGGGCCCGGCTGCGGGGCGGGCGGGGTGGCGGGGCGGTTCATGACGCGGCTCCGAAGTGCAGGCGGATGTTGTCGATCAGGCGCGTCGCGCCGACCTTCGCCGCCACGGCCAGCACCGCCTCGCCGGCGTGGTCGTCGGGGGCCTCGGTGAAGTCCGCCGGGTCGACCAGGGCCAGGTAGTCCACGGCGAGCGGCGGCTGAAGCAGGGCGGCCTCCGCCAGGGCCGCGCGCGCCGCCTCCCGTACGGCCCGCGGGGAGGTCACCCGTACGGGCGCCCGGGCCCCGTCCGCCTCTCCGGAGGCCGCGTCGGCGGCCAGCCGTCCGGCCGCCAGGCGCCCGGCGTCCCGGCCCGCGAACAGCGCGCGGGACAGGTGCAGGGCGGTGTGCCGCTCCTGGGCGGACAGGTAGCGGTTGCGGCTGGAGCGGGCCAGGCCGTCGCCCTCGCGGACGGTGGGCACGCCGACGACCTCCACGGGGAAGTCCAGGTCGCGCACCATGCGGCCGATCAGGGCGAGCTGCTGCGCGTCCTTCTCGCCGAAGAACGCCACGTCGGGCCGGGTGAGGTGGAGCAGCTTGGCGACGACGGTCAGCATCCCGTCGAAGTGCCCCGGCCGCGTCGCGCCCTCGTACCGCTCCCCCATCGGCCCCGCGGAGATGCGCACTTCTGGCTCGCCGCCCGGATAAACCTCCGAGACCGGCGGCGCGAAGACGATGTCCGCGCCCGCCCCGGCCGCGACCACCAGGTCGGCGTCGAGCGTGCGCGGGTAGCGGTCCAGGTCCTCGCCCGCGCCGAACTGGAGCGGGTTGACGAAGACGGTGACCGTCACCAGGCCCTTGGCGCCGACCCGCGCGCGGGCCGCGCGGATCAGCGACGCGTGGCCCTCGTGCAGCGCGCCCATGGTCATCACCACGGCCGTACGGCCCGGGACGGCGAAGTGCGCCAGGGCGTCGTCCAGGGCGGCCCGGCGGGTCAGCAGCTCCACGTCCGGCTCGCCCGGCAGCGGCGGCTCCCACAGCCGGGGGCTCATGCTCCGCCTCCCGGCGCGCCGTCCGCTCCGCCGCCCGGCTCCCCGGGCCCTGCCGGGCCGCCAGAGCCCCCCGGGCCGCCGGTCCCGGACACGTCGGACAGGGCGCCCAGCAGGTCCTCGGCCAGCTCGGGCTTGAGCAGCCCGTGCGTGAGGGCGCGGTCCGCGGTCATCCGGGCCAGGGCCAGGTACCCGGGGACGGCCTGCGGGGCGTGCTCGCGCAGCTCGGCCACGTGCGCGGCGACCGTGCCCGCGTCGCCGCGCGCGACCGGGCCGGTCAGCGCGGCGTCGCCGGAGCGCAGCGCGTTGTCCAGCGCGGCGCCCAGCAGCGGGCCGAGCATCCGGTCCGGGGCCGCGACGCCCGCGGTGCGCAGCAGGTCCATGGCCTGGGCGACCAGGGTGACCAGGTAGTTGGCGCCGATGGCCAGGGCCGCGTGGTAGAGCGGGCGAGCCGACTCCGCCACCCACTCCGGCTCGCCGCCCATCTCGATGACCAGCGCCTCGGCCGCCAGCCGCAGCTCCTCGGGCGCGGTGACCCCGAAGGAGCAGCCCGCGAGCCGCTGCACGTCGACCGTCGTGCCGGTGAACGTCATCACCGGGTGCAGCGCGAGCGGCAGCGCGCCGGCCCGCCGCGCCGGGTCGAGCACGGCCGTGCCGTACCGCCCGGAGGTGTGCACGAGCCACTGCCCCGGGCGCACCGCGCCGGTCTCGGCGAGGCCGGCCACGAGGCCGGGCAGCACGTCGTCCGGGACGGTCAGCAGGACCAGGTCGGCGCGCGCCAGCACCTCGCCGGGCGGCACGACGGGCACCTCGGGCAGCAGCGCGGCGGCCCGGCGCAGCGAGGCGTCGGACACGGCCGAGGCGGCCACGGGCCGGTGCCCGGCCAGCCGCAGCGAGGCGGCGAGCGCGGGCCCGACACGGCCGGCGCCGACCACGCCGACGGTGAGCCGGGCGGGGCGGTCCCGTGGCTCGGAGACAGGGTGAACGTTCACGCGATGGCGGCCTTCCGTTCCAGTCCGCACCGGGTACCGGACGATTCCCCGTCATGCTACGCGAGCGCCACCCCCGCTCCTCGGGCCTGTGGACGGCCGCCCGGACAGGCGACCACGGGCGACGACGGACGGACCCGGCGCGACCTGCGGACTCCTCGGAATGACGGCCGGCTGTGGACAACTCGGCGACCCGAACGGGTGATAGCCCGGGACCCGCCTGAGGGGAAGACCGGACCGAGTGCCCCGACCGAGTGCCCGGACCGAGTGAAGGCAAGACCGGACCGAGTGCGGGAAAGGACCGGACCGAGCCGGGACCGCCCCGAGCCGGACCGTCAGACCCCGGCGGCCCCGGGAAGGCCACCCGCGCCCCCCGCGCTCCCACCGCCCGCGCCCCCGGCCCTGAGCAGACCCGTCTCGTACGCCAGCACCACCACCTGCACCCGGTCGCGCAGCCCCAGCTTGGTCAGGATGCGGCCCACGTGCGTCTTGACCGTCGCCTCGGAGAGCACCAGACGCGCCGCTATCTCGCCGTTCGACAGCCCCTGCGCGACCAGCAGCGCCACCTCCCGCTCCCGCTCCGTCAGCCGCCGCAGCTCGGGGCGGGCCGCCGCGCCGCCCTGGCCGCCCGACATGATCGGCGTGAAGCGGTCCAGCAGGCGGCGGGTGGTGGTCGGGGCGACGACCGCGTCGCCGCTGTGCACGGCCCGTATCGCGCCGAGCAGTTCGCCGGGCGGCACATCCTTGAGCATGAAGCCGCTGGCCCCGGCCTTCAGCGCCGAGAAGGCGTACTCGTCCAGGTCGAAGGTCGTCAGTATCAGCACCTTCGGCCGCTTCGGCGCCGCGCCGTCCCCCTCGCCGCCCACCGGGCCGGTCTCCGCGCCCCGGCAGATGCGCCGGGTGGCCTCCACGCCGTCCAGCCGGGGCATACGGACGTCCATCAGCACGACGTCCACCTCGCGCGTGCGCAGCGTCTCCAGGGCCTCGGCGCCGTCTCCCGCCTCGGCGACGACCTCCATGTCCGGCTGGGCGGCCAGCACCATACGGAAACCGGCGCGCAAGAGCGCCTGGTCGTCCACGAGCATTACCCGGATCGCCATCGGCTCGGATCCCTTTCCTCTTCCTCGACTGCCGCTGCCCCTGCTGCCCTGCCTGCCCGCCTGCTGCCCTGCCCGCCCGTCGCCCCGGCATCCGGCGCCGCCGCCATCCCGTACCGCGACCGCCGTCCCGCGCGGGAACGCGGCCCGCCCGCGCGTACCGTTCGCACGCGGCCGGCAGGCCCCACCGGCCCCGGCAGGCCGCACCGGGCACTCGCCTCAGCCCGCGGACCTCAGCGGCAGTACCGCGCTGACGCGGAAGCCGCCGCCCGGCCGGGGCCCCGCGTCCAGGGTGCCCCCCACCATGCCGACGCGCTCCCGCATCCCGATGAGCCCGTGGCCCTGCCCGTCCACGCCGCCGTCCTCGTACAGCTCGCGCTGCGAGCCCCGGCCGTCGTCCTCCACCAGCAGACCCAGGCCGTCGTCCAGATAGGTGATACGGACGCTCGCGCCCACGTCCGGGCCGCCGTGCTTGCGGGTGTTGGTCAGCGCTTCCTGCACGATGCGGTACGCGGTCAGCTCCACGCCGCTGGGCAGCGGACGCGGACTGCCGACGACCTTGAAGTCCACGGGCAGGCCGGTCCCCCGCACCTGTTCGACCAGCTCGTCGATCTGCTCCACGTCGGGCTGCGGCACGTAGTCGCCGCCCTCGTCCGGGTCCCCGCTGCGCAGCACGCCCAGCAGGCGGCGCATCTCGGCGAGCGCCTGCCGACCGGTGCCGGAGATGGTCTCCAGGGCCTGCCGGGTCTGCTCGGGCGCGTTCGCCAGCACGTACGCGGCGCCGTCGGCCTGCACCACCATGACCGACACGTTGTGCGCCACCACGTCGTGCAGCTCGCGCGCTATGCGGGCCCGCTCGGCGGCGACCGCGACCTTGGCCTGCGCCTCCCGCTCCCGCTCCAGCCGGGCGGCCCGCTCCTCCAGCTGGGCGTAGTACGCGCGGCGGGTGCGCACCGAGTCGCCGAGCACCCACGCGAGCAGGAACGGGATGGTGAGGAACACCGTGCCGACGATGTCCTCCCAGCCGTCCTGCCGCTCGTCCGGCCAGCGCAGGGCCGCCAGCGCGGGCGCACACACCCCGCCGACCAGGGCGATCCGGGAGGCCCAGCGCTCGCCGCCCACGACGACGCTGTAGATGATGGCCAGCATCGCGCCGTCGGCCGGGTTGACCTCCACGTTCAGCGCGAGCTGCGCCAGGCCGCAGCCGATGACCAGCAGCAGCATCCACTCCGGTGCCCGGCGGCGCAGCGCGACGGCCGCGCACAGCGCGACCGTGATCGGCACGGCCGCGATGCGCGGCTCGCGGCCGATGTGGGCCCCGACGATCCACAGCAGGGTGATACCGAAGAGGAGGAGCGCCCAGAAGGTGTCCACCCCTGTCGGATGCCTGCGGAAGAAGTCGTAAAGGCGCTGCACGTCACCCAGCGTAGGCACGCCGTTCACAGGCGGGGGTCACCCGGACGATCGATCCGCCGGTCACGGCCCTACTCCCCAAGGTGGATGCGGGGTCCTCTAGCGTGAGCGGTCGGCGCGGGCGGGGGTGGGACCGAGGAGTGGAGACGGCGATGCGGCGGGCGGACGAGGATGCGCGGTGGCTCGGCTGGCGTGCCGCCGCGGAGCGGGCGCTGTACGGGCCGGAGGGCTTCTTCCGCAGACCGGAGGGCCCGGCCGGGCACTTCCGCACCTCCGTGCACGCCTCGCCCCGGTACGCGGCGGCGGTCGCCGAGCTGCTGCGCCGGGTGGACGAGGCGCTGGGCGGCCCGGAGGAGCTGGCGCTGGTGGACGTGGGCGCGGGCCGCGGCGAGCTGCTGGCAGGCGTGCTCGCCGCCGCGCCCGCCCCGCTGGCCGCCCGCCTACGCCCGTACGCGGTCGAACGCGCGCCCCGCCCGGACGGCCTCGACACGCGCGTGGTGTGGCGGGACGCGCTCCCGCGCGGGGTGAGCGGACTGCTGTTCGCCAACGAGTGGCTGGACAACGTGCCGGTGGACGTGGCCGAAACCGACGAAAACGGCGTGCCGCGCTACGTGCTCGTGGACCCGGCCGACGGCTCCGAACGCCTCGGCGGCCCGGTGCGCGGCGCGGACGCCGCCTGGCTCGCCCGCTGGTGGCCGCTGGCCGGGGCCGAGCCGGGGCTGCGGGCCGAGATCGGCGGCCCGCGCGACGCGGCGTGGGCGGACGCGGTGGGCTGCCTGCGGGCGGGCCTGGCCGTCGCCGTGGACTACGGGCACGCGCGGGAGGCGCGTCCGCCGTTCGGCACCCTGACGGGCTTCCGCGCGGGCCGCGAGGTGCGGCCGGTGCCGGACAGGTCGTGCGACCTGACCGCGCACGTGGCGCTGGACGCGTGCGCGGAGGCGGGCGCGCGGGCGACGGCCGGGGAGCCCCGGAAGCCCGGCAGCCCTCCCGAAGGTCCGTCCTTCGCACTGCGCACCCAGCGGGAGGCCCTGCGCGCCCTCGGCGTCGACGGACGCCGCCCCCCGCCCGCACTGGCCGCGAGCGACCCGCGCGGGTACGTACGGGCGCTGGCCGCGGCGAGCGAGGCGGCGGAGCTGACCGACCCCGGCGGCCTCGGCGCCTTCACCTGGCTGCTGCAACCGGTCGGCCGGGACCCGCGCCGGACCGCCGCCCTGGCCCGGCTGGCCGAGCTGAGAGACTAGGCCCATGAGCGAGACGACAGTCGGCATCGGCGGCGCGGCCGAGAGCACCGACATGGTGCTCAACATAGGCCCGCAGCACCCGTCCACCCACGGCGTGCTGCGGCTGCGGCTGGTGCTGGACGGCGAGCGCATCGAGCGGGCCGAGCCGGTGATCGGCTACATGCACCGGGGCGCGGAGAAGCTGTTCGAGGCGCGCGACTACCGGCAGATCATCATGCTGGCGAACCGCCACGACTGGCTGTCGGCCTTCTCCAACGAACTGGGCGTCGTGCTCGCCGTCGAGCGGATGCTGGGCATGGAGGTCCCGGCCCGCGCCGTATGGGCGCGCACGCTGCTCGCCGAGCTGAACCGCGTCCTGAACCACCTGATGTTCCTCGGCTCGTACCCGCTGGAGCTGGGCGGCATCACGCCCGTCTTCTACGCGTTCCGCGAGCGCGAGGAGCTTCAGGCGGTGATGGAGGAGGTCTCCGGCGGCCGCATGCACTTCATGTTCAACCGGGTCGGCGGCCTTAAGGACGACCTCCCGGCAGGCTGGCTGGACCGGGCCCGGCACGCGGTGGCGACCGTCAGGTCGCGGATGGACGTGTACGACCGGCTGGTCCTCGGCAACGAGATCTTCCGCGCCCGCACGCGCGGGGTGGGCGTACTGCCCGCGCAGGCGGTGCACGCGTACGGCGTCAGCGGCCCCATCGCGCGCGCCTCGGGCGTCGACTTCGACCTGCGGCGCGACGAGCCGTACCTGGCGTACGGAGAGCTGCGGGACGTGCTGCGGGTGGTGGTACGCCAGGACGGCGACTGCCTGGCCCGCTTCGAGTGCCTGCTGGAGCAGACGCACAACGCGCTGGAGCTGGCCGGGGCCTGCCTGGACCGGCTGGATGAGCTGCCACCGGGCCCGGTCAACCAGCGGCTGCCGAAGGTGCTGAAGGCGCCGGAGGGCCACACGTACGCCTGGACCGAGAACCCCCTCGGACTCAACGGCTACTACCTGGTCTCCAAGGGCGACAAGACGCCGTACCGGCTGAAGCTGCGCTCGGCGTCGTACAACAACATCCAGGCGCTGACGGAACTGCTGCCGGGCACGCTGGTCGCGGACATGGTGGCGATCCTGGGCTCGCTGTTCTTCGTGGTGGGCGACATCGNGATCCTGGGCTCGCTGTTCTTCGTGGTGGGCGACATCGACAAGTAGCCGGTCCGCGCGGGTGCGCGGGCCGGGCGTACGTCGCGTGTGCCGGGCCGGGCCAGTGGGGAGGCTGAGGAGTCGCTCGGGAGTGAACGGTTGGCACGTTTCCGCTTGCCACCGAATGAAACTCACCCTGTGCGCTTGTGAATCCCCAGGTCAACTAGTCTCGTCCCCGCGCATGCGGGGGTGGTCCCCCGGCGGCTGCGGCGGCCTCCAGCACGGTGTGCTCGTCCCCGCGCATGCGGGGGTGGTCCCCTGGTCCCCAGGCTGGCCGGGTAGGAACGCCCCTCGTCCCCGCGCATGCGGGGGTGGTCCCGGGAGGACCGGGGGCACGTCATCATGCGGGGTCTCGTCCCCGCGCATGCGGGGGTGGTCCCGCGTCGGCCGCCGCCCGGGTGTCGAACACGTACTCGTCCCCGCGCATGCGGGGGTGGTTCACAAGTAGCCGGTCCGCGCGGGTGCGCGGGCCGGGCGCCCCCCTGCCCCTTCCCCACGAGGACGCCCGTCCTCGGGCAGGGCGGGACGCCGTCAGTCGTACTCCCGCAGTGCCGAGACCAACTGGCGCCCTTCCCTCGCTCCGCGCCGCAGCAGCAGGGCGGCGGTCGTGTGCAGCTCGCCCCAGGAGTGCGGGCGGCCGACATCTGCCGCGTCCGGAACGCTCGCCACGGCGACGGCCACCGCCTGCCCCGCCTCCCCCGCCCCGGCGAGCGCGTGCGCCAGGCAGGCGCGGTACCACGTCTTGTCGCGCCGAAACTCGTCCGGCATCGCGGCTAGCCCGGTCGTGAGGTGGTCCACGGCGGCCTGCCAGTCGTGCAGGTGCATGGCGGCCATGCCGCGCTGGAGGGTGAACCACGTCTCGTCGTAGAAGTACATCCACGGCGGCTCGTCCTCGGGCCGCTCGGCGGCCCGGCTGACGAGAGTCTGCGCCTCGTCCAGCAGCCGCAGGGCGTCGTCGGCCTCCCCGTTGAGCGCGTGACCCCGGGCCGACATCTGCGCGGCCATGCCCTGTACGCCCAGGGCGGTGCCCGGAGAGGACCAGCGGGCCGCCTCGGCGAGTTGGACGCAGCGCCGTCCCTGTCCCGCGCCCCACGCCAGGTGCGCCTTCATGCTGAGCGTCGTAGCGGCCATATCGACATCCCCAGCCTCCAGCGCCCACTCGTGGGAGCGGTCGTGCCACAACAGCGCTGCGGGGTCGTTCCCCTGGTCCTGTGCCATCCACGCGAGGAACTGGGCGTGCTCGGCGGCCAGCCGGACCACGCGCCCCGCCAGGGCGCCACGGGCTCCCGCATACAGGTCCACGACCGTCCGCATCTGCTGTTCCATCACGCCCACGAGCGGCCGGGAGCCGATGACGTCCTCGGCGCGCCGGTGCTCGGCCAGCAGCCGGTCCAGCCAGTCCAACGTGGCCGCGTCCACGCGCCGCGAGGTGTCCACCACGCCCGTCACGCGCGCCAACAGGTCCTCGTCCGGGGCCGTCCCCGGAAGGGCCAGACCGGGCACCGGGGTCTGGGCCCGGCCGCCCGTGCAAAGCCCAGCCGGAATGCTCAGCCCGGCCACGATGCGCTGCCGGACCTCGGTGGATGTCACCGTGCGACGGCCGCGCTCGATATCCGACACATCCGGCTGAGCGAGGCCGACGGACTCCCCCAGCTTCGTCTGGCTTACACCGGTGAGCTTTCGGTACGCGCGGAAGACAGCGCCCCAGTCCTCACTGGTGACCGCTGCGGCCAACTGCGGATGGGACCACAGGTCCCGGTACTGGTCGCCCATATCTCGAATATAGGGCGACGGTATAGGGCCACGGGATGGGATCAACGGGCTGTCCCACGAAAGGGTTTCGCGAAACAGAGACCCCCGCGAGGGAGTGTCCAATAGACGGCGGATCCG
>NZ_JAVSCF010000186.1:0-12930 GCF_031932565.1 Streptomyces sp. B1866 | reverse complement strand
CGAGGGCGGCGGGAGCACGGACGGCGGCGGCGCGGACTCCCCGTGAGCCGCCCGCCCGGCGGCCCGGCCCGCACCGCTTCCGGCCGCTCCGACCGCCGCTCGGACCGACCGTCAGCCGGTCCCGGAGCGCCCCGGCCGACGCGCCGCCCGGCCCCCGCGGGCCTCGGCGCCCGGGACGCTAGCCGGCCGCCGCCTGGAAGAGCCCGTGCATCGCCCGGCGCAGGTCGGAGACGTCCCGCACCGGCTCGGGGAAGTCGAAGCGCGCGTCGAAGGTCCTGCCCGAGGGCTCGGTGAAGCGCAGCCGCAGGCCGAAGCGGTCCAGCGCCACCGGCACCACCCCCGGGTGCCCGGCGGCGCAGGCCGCCGGCGCGCGGTCGCCGAGCAGCGCGCACAGGCCGCGCACCTGGTCGCCGTGGGCCTCGTGCAGGTGCTGGAGCAGCTCGGCCTCGTGCCGGGCGAGGGGGTCGGCGCGGGCGGCGGCGAAGTCCTCCGGGGCGGCCGCGTCCGCGCCCCACAGGTCGTCCACGCACGCCTCGCTGACCTCCAGCCGCAGCATCGACCAGGCGGGCCGCCCGTACGGGCCGGGGGCGGCGTCGGGCCGCAGCGCCTCGCCGATCCACAGCAACTCGCCGACCGGGTGCCGCTCGGCGAGCAGCATGGCGCTCGCGGCCCGGTCCCCGCCGGCCACGGCCGTGAGCCAGCCGGCGACCCAGGCCCGGCCGCGGATGCGGTGCGGCACCGCGATCGGCGCGACGTCGGTGATCTGCACGACGCAGGCCAGGTCGGCGTCCTGGGCGTGCGCCGCGGCGCGCGCGGCCGCGCAGTGGCCGGGGACGAGCAGGAGCACGTCGCCCTCGGCGGTGACGGCGCGGGCCGCCGGGTCGCTTCCGAGGGGATCGCCGAGGGGCCGGTTTCCCGGAACCGCCAGGGAGGCCGTAGCCTTGGACTCCACGAGAGTACGTACGCGCTCTGCCGCCGTGGGCCGCAGGGCGCCTTCCGCGGGACGCGGCTGACCCTCTTCGGCGCTCTGACGGGTGCGGGACAGGGGGATCCCAGGTCGAAACATGCGTTCTCCTCGGACTAAGGTAAGGCTCACCTAACTTACACGGAGGTTCGTTCGACGTGAACCAGTCGCGTCCCAAGGTCAAGAAGTCCCGTGCGCTCGGCATCGCGCTGACCCCGAAGGCCGTCAAGTACTTCGAGGCCCGCCCGTACCCCCCCGGGGAGCACGGCCGTGGTCGCAAGCAGAACAGCGACTACAAGGTCCGGCTGCTGGAGAAGCAGCGCCTGCGCGCTCAGTACGACATCAGCGAGCGCCAGATGGCCCGTGCCTACGACCGCGCTCGGAAGGTCGAAGGCAAGACGGGCGAGGCCCTGATCGTCGAGCTTGAGCGCCGTCTGGACGCGCTCGTCCTGCGCGCCGGCCTGGCGCGCACCATCTACCAGGCCCGCCAGATGGTGGTCCACGGTCACATCGAGGTCAACGGCCGCAAGGTCGACAAGCCGTCCTTCCAGGTCCGGCAGGACGACGTGGTGATGGTCCGCGAGCGCAGCCGCGACAAGCACCCCTTCCAGGTGGCGCGCGAGGGCGGCTACGCCCTCGACGGCGAGACCCCGCGCTACCTCCAGGTCAACCTCAAGGCGCTCGCCTTCCGCCTCGACCGGGAGCCGCTGCGCAAGGAGGTCCCGGTGATCTGCGACGAGCAGCTCGTCGTGGAGTACTACGCCCGCTGACCTGGCGGCGCCGCCCGCGGCGCCCGAGCGTGTGCGATCCGGCCCGCGCCGCCCCGTCGACCCTCGCGTCGGCCGGGCGGCCGCGGGCCGTCCGCCTCCTGGCCGGCCCCGCCTCCCGGCGCCTGTCTCCTGACGCCATCTTCTGGCTGCTGACGCCATCTTCCGGCTGCCTGGCGCCCGGCTGCCCGGCGCCCGTCGGCTTGGCCGCCGCCCCGCTGCGCCCTCGGCCGGTGCCGGTCCCACCCCTCCTTGCCGGGGAGACGCCGGGGAGACGTCCGCGCCCGGCAGGTCTCCTCCGTTGGAGAGACGGGGGAAACGCGGTTCGGCCGCGTGGCCGTGGCGCGATAAGGTCGACTCCACCTAAACGCATCCATGGATGCGTTTAGTGGGGGCACGCGCACCCGGTCAGCGGCCGTCCGGCCCGCCACCGGCGCGGCGGGCCCCGGCGGCGGGTGGTGCGTCCGGCACCCGGCACGGGCGGCAGGCAAGACGGCAGACGGCGGGCCGCGCGGGCGCACGGCGGCCCGAGACGACGACCAGCAGCAGGGAGCGGTGCAACGTGACCGGTGGAGAGGTGGCCGGGATCCTCGTGGCCGTCTTCTGGGCGATCCTCGTGTCCTTCCTCGCCCTCGCGCTGGCGAGGCTCGCGCAGACCTTGAAGGCGGCCACCCGGCTGGTGGCCGAGGTCACCGAGCAGGCCGTCCCGCTGCTCGGCGAGGCGTCCGCGACCGTACGGTCCGCGAACACCCAGCTCGCCCGCGTCGACTCGATCGCCTCGGACGTGCAGGAGGTCACCTCCAACGCCTCCGCCCTGTCCGCCACCGTCTCCACCGCCTTCGGCGGGCCGCTGGTGAAGGTGGCCGCGTTCGGGTACGGCGTGCGGCGGGCCATGGCCCGCAAGGGGCGGCCGGAGGACGAGCCCCGGCCCACCGTGGTCGTCGCCAAGCCCCTGCCGTCCGCCCGCTGGGGCGGCCGCCGCAACCGTGGATCGAAGAGCTGAGGGCCCCGATGTTCCGCCGCACGTTCTGGTTCACCTCCGGCGTCGCCGCCGGGGTGTGGGCCACCACCAAGGTCAACCGCACGCTGAACAAGCTCACGCCGGAGAGCCTCGCGGCGCGCGCCGCCGACCGCGCGGTGCTCGCCGGGCGGCGGATTCGCGTCTTCGCCCTCGACGTGCGCGACGGCATGGCAGACCGCGAGGCGGCGCTGAAGGACGCCCTGGGACTCACGCAGCCGCCCGGCCCCCGCGCCCTGCCCGCCCAGCGCGCCCGGGGCCTGCTCACCGGACCGGAGCCGGGCGGGGCCGCCCCGGAGCCGTACGGCGGCCACGACAGCCACGAGACCGCACACCGCGAGACCGGAAATGGGGACCACTGATGGAGTCGGCTGAAATCCGCCGCCGCTGGCTGCGCTTCTTCGAGGAGCGCGGGCACACCGTCGTGCCGTCGGCGTCGCTCATCGCGGACGACCCGACGCTCCTGCTGGTACCCGCGGGCATGGTGCCCTTCAAGCCGTACTTCCTCGGCGAGGTCAAGCCGCCCTACCCGCGCGCCGTCAGCGTCCAGAAGTGCGTGCGCACGCCGGACATCGAGGAGGTCGGCAAGACCACCCGGCACGGCACGTTCTTCCAGATGTGCGGGAACTTCTCCTTCGGCGACTACTTCAAAGAGGGCGCCGTCACCCTCGCCTGGGAGCTGCTGACCGCTCCCGTGGCGGACGGCGGCTTCGGCCTGGAGCCGGAGAAGCTGTGGATCACCGTCTACGAGGACGACGACGAGGCCGAGCGGATCTGGCGCGACGTGGTCGGCGTGCCCGCCGAGCGCATCCAGCGTCTGGGCAAGGCGTCCAACTTCTGGTCCATGGGCGTGCCGGGCCCCTGCGGCCCCTGCTCGGAGATCAACTACGACCGCGGCCCCGCGTTCGGGCCCGAGGGCGGCCCGGCCGTCAACGACGAGCGGTACGTGGAGATCTGGAACCTGGTCTTCATGCAGTACGAGCGCGGGCCGGGGGAGGGCAAGGAGGACTTCCCCATCCTGGGCGACCTGCCGAGCAAGAACATCGACACCGGTCTCGGCCTCGAACGCCTCGCGATGATCCTGCAGGGCGTGCGCAACATGTACGAGACCGACACGCTGCGCGTCGTCATCGACAAGGCCACCGAGCTGACCGGCGTCGCCTACGGCGCCGACCACGGCTCGGACGTGGCCCTGCGGGTGATCGCCGACCACATGCGCACCGCCGTGATGCTCATCGGCGACGGCGTCACCCCCGGCAACGAGGGCCGCGGCTACGTGCTGCGCCGCATCATGCGCCGCGCCATCCGCAACGTACGCATCCTCGGCGCCACCGAACCCGTCGTCGGCGACCTGACCGACGTGGTGCTCAAGACGATGGGGCAGCAGTACCCGGAGCTGCTGACCGACCGCAAGCGCGTCGAGACCGTCGCGCTCGCCGAGGAGGCCGCCTTCCTGAAGACCCTGAAGGCGGGCACCAACATCCTCGACGGCGCCGTCACCGAGACCCGCGCGGCCGGCTCCACCGTGCTGCCCGGCGACAAGGCGTTCCTGCTCCACGACACCTGGGGCTTCCCCATCGACCTCACCCTGGAGATGGCCGCCGAGCAGGGCCTGACCGTGGACGAGGAGGGCTTCCGGCGGCTGATGCGCGAACAGCGCGAGCGCGCCAAGGCCGACGCGCGGGCCAAGAAGACCGGCCACGCCGACCTGACCGGCTACCGCGAGATCGCCGACGCCTCCGGCTCCACCGTCTTCACCGGCTACACCGACACCGAGGGCGAGGCCACCGTCGTCGGCCTGCTGGTGGGCGGCGTGCCCTCGCCCGCCGCCGTCGAGGGCGAGGAGATCGAGCTGGTCCTGGACCGCACGCCCTTCTACGCCGAGGGCGGCGGCCAGCTCGCCGACACCGGCCGCGTCCGGCTGGACACCGGCGCCGTGGTCGAGGTCCGCGACGTGCAGCAGCCGGTGCCCGGCGTCACCGTGCACAAGGGCATCGTGCAGGTCGGCGAGGTCACCGTCGGCGCGGGCGGCTACGCCCGGATCGACGTCACCCGCCGCCGCGCCATCGCCCGCGCGCACAGCGCCACCCACCTCACCCACCAGGCGCTGCGCGACGCGCTCGGCCCCACCGCCGCCCAGGCCGGCTCCGAGAACGCGCCGGGCCGGTTCCGCTTCGACTTCGGCTCGCCCGCCGCCGTGCCCGGCTCGGTCCTCACCGACGTCGAGCAGAAGATCAACGAGGTGCTGGCCCGCGAGCTGGATGTCACGGCCGAGGTCATGGGCCTGGAGCAGGCCAGGCGGCAGGGCGCGATCGCCGAGTTCGGCGAGAAGTACGGCGAGCGGGTCCGCGTGGTCACCATCGGCGACTTCTCCAAGGAGCTGTGCGGCGGCACGCACGTGCACAACACCGCCCAGCTGGGCCTGGTGAAGCTGCTCGGCGAGTCCTCCATCGGCGCCGGGGTGCGCCGCGTCGAGGCCCTGGTCGGCGTGGACGCCTACCAGTTCCTCGCCCGCGAGCACGCGGTCGTCTCCCAGCTCACCGACCTGGTCAAGGGCCGCCCCGAGGAGCTGCCCGAGAAGATCTCCGGCATGCTCGCCAAGCTCAGGGAGGCGGAGAAGGAGATCGAGCGGTTCCGCGCGGAGAAGGTCCTCCAGGCCGCCGCGTCGCTCGCCGCCGCCGCGCGGGACGTCGCGGGCGTGGCGCTGGTCGGCGCCCGGGTCCCGGACGGCACGGCCGCCGACGACCTGCGCAGGCTGGTACTCGACGTGCGCGGCCGGATCCCCGGCGACCGGCCCGCGGTGGTGGCCCTGTTCACCGTCGCCAAGGACCGCCCGCTGACCGTCATCGCCACCAACGAGGCCGCCCGCGAGCGCGGCCTGAAGGCCGGCGACCTGGTCCGTACGGCCGCGACCGCCCTCGGCGGCGGCGGCGGCGGCAAGCCGGACGTGGCCCAGGGCGGCGGGCAGCGCCCGGAGGCCGTCGACGCGGCGCTGGCCGCCGTCGAGCGCGCCGTCGCGGAACGGGCCTGACGGCCGTGCGGCGCGGCAGGCGGCTGGCCGTCGACGTCGGCGAGGCCCGGGTCGGCGTCGCCTCCTGCGACCCCGACGGCATCCTGGCCACGCCCGTGGAGACCGTGCCGGGCCGGGACCAGCCTGCCGCCGTGCGGCGCCTGGCGGACCTGGTGGGGGAGTACGACCCGATCGAGGTCGTCGTCGGCCTGCCCCGCTCGCTCAGCGGACGGGAGGGGCCGGCCGCCGCCAAGGCCCGTGCCTTCGCCCGCACCCTCGCCGCGCGTGTCGCCCCGGTGCCCGTGCGGCTGGTCGACGAGCGGCTGACGACGGTCACCGCCACGCAGGGGCTGCGCGCCTCCGGCGTGCGCGCGAAGAAGGGCCGGGCGGTGGTGGACCAGGCGGCCGCCGTGGTCATCCTGCAAAGCGCGCTGGAGGCCGAGCGGACCTCCGGCAGGGCGCCCGGGGAAACCGTCGAAGTGGTCACCTGATCGCGGTACGGTAACGTTCCGCGCGACGTCCCGGCAGCCGTCGCCCGCGCCCCGCGCGCCCGCCCCGGCTGCCGCCTGACCGGCGCTAGGGGTTTGATGAGTGAGTATGGCCGGGGGCCCGGCCCTGGGCCGTGGCCTCCCGAGGACCCGCGCTACGGCGAGCCGGGATGGGACGCGCGGCAGGCCGGACAGCAGGCCGGGCAGCAGCCTCCTGGCGGCGGCCACGACCCGTACGCGTACGACGCCTACGGCCCCGACGCCTACGGCACCCCGCCCCCCGGCCCCCAGGCCCCCGGCGGGCAGGGACCGCCGGGGGTCCACCCGGCCCCGCAGGACGGCTACGGCGGGTACGGCGGCTACGGCGAGGGGTACGGCCACACCGCCGCCCCCGGCCCCGGCGCCTACCGCCAGGACCCCTACGGCCAGGACCCCTACGCGCAGGACGCCTACGGCCAGGAAGCCTACGGCCGGGACTCCTACACCCAGGACTCCTACACCCAGGACTCCTACACCCAGGGCACCTACCCCCACGACCCGTACGGGCACCAGGGACCCCCGCCGGTCCAGGACCAGGGCCCGGCGCAGCGGCCCTACGGCGGCGACGGCCCGTACGACCCGTACGGCGCCTACGGCGGCGGCCCCTACGGCACCGCCCAGCACTTCTCCTACGGCGCGGCGGCCCCCGCCGCCGACCCCGCGGGCGCCTCCCGTCCGGCGGAGCCCGGCTACGGGCACCCCCCGTCGCCGGCCGGCTCGCGCGGGCCCGCCGCGGACGCCCCCGAGCCGCGGCCCGCGGACACGCGCCCGTCCATCCTGGCCGACGACCGCCCCGCCGCCCACCCCGACGACGACCAGGACGGCCCCGACGGCCGCGACCCCCGGGACGACGACGAGGACGACGGTCCGCAGACCGGGCCCCGGCGCGGCCGCGACCGGCGCGCCCGGCAGCGCGGCCGCCGCAACGGCGCCGCCTGCCTCGTCGTCGCCGTCGTGCTGACCGGGGTCGTCGCGGGCGGCGGCCTGTACGGCTACCGGTTCTGGCAGGACCACTTCGGCGCCCCGCCCGACTACGCGGGCGAGGGCACCGGCCAGGCCCAGGTCGACATCCCCGCCGGCGCGGGCGGCGCCGAGATCGGCCGGATACTCCAGCAGGCGGGCGTGGTCAAGAGCGGTGCCGCGTTCGTGGACGCCGTCAACGACAGCGGCAAGGCCATCCAGCCGGGCACCTACAGCCTCCGCAAGGAGATGTCCGCGGCCTCGGCCGTCACGCTGATGACCGACCCCGCCAGCCTCAACGCCCTCATCGTCACCGAGGGCATGCGCGACAGCCAGATCTACGCCGCCATCGACCGCAAGACCGGACGCCCGGCGGGCACCACGAAGAGCGTCGCCCTCCAGCAGGCCCACGACCTCGGGCTGCCCGCCTGGGCCGACGACAACCCCAAGGTCAAGGATCCGCTGGAGGGATTCCTGTTCCCCTCCCGCTACAGCGTCGGCAAGGGCGCGGACCCGGCCGCCGTGCTGCGCCAGATGGTCGCCCAGGCCGCGAAGACCTACGCCGCCTACGACCTGGCGGGCAAGGCCCGCGAACTGGGCCTGAAGTCCCCGCTCCAACTCGTCACCGTCGCCAGCCTGGTGCAGGCCGAGGGCAAGACCTCCGACGACTTCCGCAAGATGGCCGAGGTCGTCTACAACCGCCTGCGGACCGGCAACGCCGAGACCAACGGCAAGCTCGAATTCGACTCGACGTACAACTACATCAAGGACCAGAGCAAGCTCGACATCTCCACTGCGGAGATCAGGGGCTACGACAACCCGTACAACACCTACTACTACCGGGGACTGCCGCCCGGCCCCATCGGCAACCCCGGCGAGGAGGCGCTGAAGGCGGCCATGGACCCGGACAGCGGCGGCTGGTACTACTTCATCTCCCTGGACGGGCGGACCACCCAGTTCACCAGGACGTACGCCGAACACCAGAAGCTGGTCCAGCAGTTCAACGCCCGGCGCGGGAACGGGTGACGCCGGTGCCCGCACGCCGCAGGGCGGCCGTACTCGGCTCGCCGATCGCCCACTCGCTCTCCCCGGTCCTGCACCGCGCCGCCTACGCCGCGCTGGACCTGTCCGACTGGCGCTACGACCGCTTCGAGGTGGACGAGGCGGCGCTGCCCGGCTTCCTCGCCCGGCTCGACCCCGCCGAATGGGCCGGCCTGTCCCTGACCATGCCGCTCAAGCGGGCCGTCCTGCCGCTGCTGGACGAGGTCGGCGGCAGCGCCGCCGCCGTCGAGGCGGCCAACACCGTCGTGTTCACCGGCGCCGGCCGCCGGACCGGCGACAACACCGACATCCCCGGCATGGTCGCGGCCCTGGCCGAGCGCGGAGTCACGCGGGTGCCCGCCGCCGCCGTCCTGGGCGCCGGGGCCACCGCCTCCTCCGCGCTGGCCGCGCTGGCCCGGGTGTGCGACGGAGAGGTCACCGCCTACGTCCGCGGCCCCGCGCGCGCCGCCGAGATGCTGCGCTGGGGCCGGCGGCTGGGCGTGGCCGTGCGCACCGCCGACTGGTCCGCCGCCGCCGAGGCGCTGCGCGCGCCGCTGGTGGTGGCCACCACGCCCGCGGGCGCCGCCGACGCGCTCGCCGGGTACGTACCCGACCGGCCCGGCACGCTCTTCGACGTGCTGTACGACCCGTGGCCCACGCCGCTGGCCGCCGCCTGGGCGGCGCGCGGCGGCGCGGTCGTCGGCGGCCTGGACCTGCTGGTGCACCAGGCCGCGCTCCAGGTGGAGCTGATGACCGGCCGCCCGGCGCCGCTGGCCGCGATGCGCGCGGCGGGCGAGGCGGCGCTCGTCGCCCGGACCGTCTGACCCGCGCCGGGCCGCCCGCCGCGCCGGGTCCAGGCTTCGGACACCCGCCAGGGCATCCGGCCGGACGTGGCAGGATCAAAGGTGTGGCGGGCCGCGAGCCGCGCACCGGCCCGTGCCACCGTGGACGTCTACGCAGCGCGCGCAGGAGGAGCAGCAGGTGAGCAGGTTGCGCTGGCTGACCGCGGGAGAGTCGCACGGCCCCGCCCTGGTGGCGACCCTTGAGGGGCTGCCCGCAGGGGTCCCGGTGACCACGGACATGGTGGCCGACGCGCTCGCGCGGCGGCGGCTGGGCTACGGCCGCGGCGCCCGGATGAAGTTCGAGCGCGACGAGGTCACCTTCCTCGGCGGCGTACGGCACGGACTGACCCTGGGCAGCCCGGTGGCCGTCATGGTGGGCAACACCGAGTGGCCCAAGTGGGAGCAGGTCATGGCCGCCGACCCGGTGGACCCCGAGGAGCTGGCGGGCCTGGCGCGCAACGAGCCGCTGACCCGGCCGCGCCCGGGCCACGCCGACCTGGCCGGCATGCAGAAGTACGGCTTCACCGAGGCCCGGCCGGTGCTGGAGCGCGCCTCGGCGCGGGAGACGGCCGCGCGCGTGGCGCTGGGCGCGGTGGCCCGCTCGTACCTGAAGGAGACGGTCGGCGTCGAGATCGTCTCGCACGTGGTGGAGCTGGGCGGGGCCCGCGCCCCGGAGGGCGTGTACCCGGTGCCCGCGGACACCGAGCGGCTGGACGCCGACCCGGTGCGCTGCCTGGACACCGACGCCGCCAAGGCGATGGTCGCCGTCGTCGACCAGGCCCACCAGGACGGCGACACGCTCGGCGGCGTGGTGGAGGTGCTGGCGTACGGCGTGCCGGTGGGCCTGGGCTCCCACGTGCACTGGGACCGGCGCCTGGACGCGCGGCTCGCCGGCGCGCTGATGGGCATTCAGGCGATCAAGGGCGTGGAGGTCGGCGACGGCTTCGAGCTGGCCCGCACGCCCGGCTCGCGGGCCCACGACGAGATCGTCGCCACCGGTGAGGGCGTGCGGCGCGCCTCGGGCCGCTCCGGGGGCACCGAGGGCGGCCTGTCCACCGGCGAGCTGCTGCGCGTACGGGCCGCGATGAAGCCGATCGCGACCGTGCCGCGGGCGCTGGCCACGGTGGACGTGGCCACCGGCGAGCCGGCCAAGGCCCACCACCAGCGCTCGGACGTGTGCGCGGTGCCGGCCGCCGGGGTGGTGGCCGAGGCCATGGTGGCGCTGGTGCTGGCGGACGCGGTGGCGGAGAAGTTCGGCGGCGACTCGGTGGCCGAGACCCGGCGCAACGTCAGCGGCTACCTCGACCACCTGGTGGTGCGGTGACCGGCCCGGTGGCGGTGCTCGTCGGCCCGATGGGAGTGGGCAAGACCACCGTCGGCCGGCTGCTGGCCGAGCGCCTGGGCACCACCTTCCGGGACACCGACGCCGACGTGGAGACCGTCGCGGGCAAGCCGGTCGCGGACATCTTCGTCTCGGACGGCGAGGAGCGCTTCCGCGAGCTGGAGCGGCGGGCGGTGCGCGCGGCCGTGGCCGAGCACGGCGGCGTGCTGGCCCTCGGCGGCGGCGCGGTGCTCAGCGAGGAGACGCGGACGCTGCTGGCCGGACTGCCCGTGGTCTTCCTGGACATCGGCGTGGCCGAGGCGGTGCGGCGGGTCGGCCTGGACGCGCCGCGCCCGCTGCTGGCCGTCAACCCGCGGCAGCAGTGGCGGACGCTGATGGAGCGGCGCCGCCCGCTGTACACCGAGGTGGCCCGGGCCGTCGTGGCCACCGACGGCCGGACCCCGCAGGACGTCGCCGACGCGGTCCTGGACGCGCTGGGCACGGCCCCGGCGCCCGGCACCGCGCCCAGCGGACCGCGGTGACCCCTCGACCGCGCATGACCCACGACATGTACACACCGACCACGACAGGAGCACCGGCCGCCCCATGAGCAGCGACACCCCGACCCGCATCCAGGTCGGCGCCACGGCGG
The DNA here is from genome assembly GCF_031932565.1 of Streptomyces sp. B1866. NCBI lineage: Bacteria > Bacillati > Actinomycetota > Actinomycetes > Kitasatosporales > Streptomycetaceae > Streptomyces > Streptomyces sp. B1866. The sequence goes on along the minus strand of NZ_JAVSCF010000186.1, from coordinate 1,828 downwards.
GCACCGCCGCGTACGAGGTCGTGGTCGGCCGCCGGCTGCTCGGCGAGCTGCCCGGCCTGATCGGCCCCGACGCCCGGCGCGTCGCCGTCGTGCACCCGAAGGCGCTCACCGCCCTCGCCGAGCGGATCCGCGCGGACCTGGCCGGAGCGGGCCGCCGCGTCCTGGCCGTCCCGGTGCCCGACGCCGAGGAGGCCAAGACCGCCGAGGTCGCCGCCCGCTGCTGGCAGGCGCTCGGCCAGGCCGGCTTCACCCGCACCGACGTGATCGTCGGCGTCGGCGGCGGCGCCACCACCGACCTCACGGGCTTCGTCGCCGCGTCCTGGCTGCGCGGCGTGCGCTGGATCGCCGTGCCCACCACGGTCCTGGGCATGGTGGACGCGGCCGTCGGCGGCAAGACCGGGATCAACACCGCCGAGGGCAAGAACCTGGTGGGGGCCTTCCACCCCCCGGCCGGCGTGCTGTGCGACCTGACCGCGCTCGACACGCTGCCCGCCGCCGACTACGCGGGCGGCCTCGCCGAGATCGTCAAGGCCGGGTTCATCGCCGACCCCGCGATCCTGGACCTGATCGAGCGGGACCCGGCCGCCGCCCGCACGCCCGGCGGCCCGCACACCGCCGAGCTGATCGAGCGGTCCATCCAGGTCAAGGCCGACGTGGTCTCCTCCGACCTGAAGGAGTCCGGCCTGCGGGAGATCCTGAACTACGGGCACACCCTGGCGCACGCCATCGAGAAGAACGAGGACTACACCTGGCGGCACGGCGCCGCGGTCTCCGTCGGCATGGTCTTCGCCGCCGAGCTGGGCCGCCTCGCCGGCCGGCTGGACGACGCCACGGCCGCCCGGCACCGCGCCGTCCTGGACGCCGTCGGCCTGCCGCTGACCTACCGCGGCGACCAGTGGCCGCGGCTGCTGGCGGCCATGCGGGTCGACAAGAAGTCCCGCGGCGACACGCTGCGCTTCATCGTCCTGGACGGCCTGGCCAGGCCCGGCGTGCTCACCGGCCCGGACGAGGAGACGCTGCGCGCCGCGTACCGGGCGGTGGCCGCGTGAGCCGCCGGGTGCTCGTGCTGAACGGGCCGAACCTCGGCCGGCTCGGCAGCCGCGAGCCCGACGTGTACGGCTCCACGTCCTACGCCGGCCTGGTCGCCGCGTGCACCGGGCTGGGCGCCGAGCTGGGCCTGGAGGTGGAGGTCCGCGAGACCAACGACGAGGGGGAGATGGTCCGCTGGCTGCACGAGGCGGCCGACGCGTCCCTCCCCGTGGTGATCAACCCCGGCGCCTTCACCCACTACTCCTACGCCCTGCGGGACGCGGCGGCCCAGCGCACCGCCCCGCTCGTCGAGGTGCACATCTCCAACCCGCACGCGCGGGAGGAGTTCCGCCACCTGTCGGTGATCTCCGCCGTCGCCAGCGGCACGGTCGCGGGCTTCGGCATCGGCTCCTACCGGCTGGCATTGCGCGCGCTCGCGGACGAATCGCCTGGCTGACGCCGGGCGGGCACCCGCGGGCCCGCTCGGCCGTTCACACCAGGGCGGCCGGGACCGGTACCGTTCCGTGGGGACCGGCGGCACGGCCGCGCCAGGGTCCCGCGGGACCGGCCGGAGAAGGCCGGGCGAGGCTGGATGAGGCTGGACGAGACGGAGTAGCGCCGTATGCAGCACGCAGTGGGAGGAGCGCCGCCGCCGTACGGGCCCGGACCGGGGCAGCCGGCCCCCGGCTGGCCGCGGGGCGCGGGCCACCACCCGGGCCCCGCGCCGCACGTGCCCCCCGCCCCGCCCGCGCACCCTGCGCCGCACCATCCGCCGGGCCACCAGCAGCCCGTCCCCCCG
>NZ_JAVSCF010000185.1:0-13036 GCF_031932565.1 Streptomyces sp. B1866 | reverse complement strand
CCGGCCGCCCCGGGCCTGGACCGGCTGCGCGCGGACCTGGCGGCGGCGGGCGCCGAGGCCGTCGCGGTCGCCTGCGACCTGGCCGGCCCGCACGCGTCCGACCGGCTGCGCGAGGCGCTGCGCGGCGAACTGCCGCACATCCGGACCGTGGTGCACGCCGCCGGAGTCGCCGGGCCCGCGCCGCTCGCCGGCACCGATCCCGGCCGGATGGCCGCCACCATCACGCCGAAGGCCGCCGGCGCCGTCGCGCTCGACCAGGTCTTCGACACGGCGGACCTGGACGCGTTCGTCCTGTACTCCTCCGCCGCCGGGGTCTGGGGCGGCGCCGGGCAGGGCGCGTACGCGGCGGCCAACGCCCACCTCGACGCCCTCGCCCGCCTCCGCCGCCGGCGCGGCCGCCGCGCCACCGCGGTCGCCTGGGGGCCGTGGGCCGGCGGCGGCATGGCCGACGGCGAGGCGGGCCGGCACCTGGCCCGCCTCGGCCTGCGGCCCATGGCTCCGGCGGCCGCCCTGGCCGCCCTCGGCCAGGCCCTGGCGGAGGACAGGACGCAGCTGACCGTCGCCGACGTGGACTGGCCGCGCTTCGCGCGCGGCTACACCGCCGCCCGCCCCCGCCCGCTGATCGCCGACCTCGCCGGGAGCGCGCCGCAGGCGCCGCCGGACGCGGGTCCGCGCGAGGCCGGCCGGGGCCCGCGGTGGGACCGGTCCGCGGACCGGTCGCCCGCGCGGCTCGCCGCCGACGTGCTCGGCCTGGTCCGCGCCGAGGCCGCCGCGCAGCTCGGCCACGCCGACGCCCGCGCGGTCGGCCCGGCCCAGCCCTTCCGGGACCTCGGCTTCGACTCGCTGGCCACCGTCGGCCTGCGCAACCGGCTCACCGAGGCCACCGGCGTGGAACTCCCCGCCACCCTGCTCTACGACCACGAGACCCCCGAGGCCCTGGCCGCGCACCTGGCCGCCGCCCTCGGCGGGCCCGGCGCGGCCCGTCCGGCGCCGCGCGCCGAGCCCGCCGCGGGGGACGCCCGCGAACTGCTCGGCGGCGTCTACCGCGAGCTGGCCCTGCGCGGGCGGATGGACGACGCCGAGACCCTGCTCGCCGGCGCCTCCGGGCTGCGGGAGACCTTCGACGACCCGGGCCGGTTCGATCGAGCCCCCGGCTTCGTCCGCATGACCCGGGGCGGCGACCAGCCCGCGGTGATCTGCTTCCCGCCGTTCGCGCCCGTCGAGGGCACCCTTCAGTTCGGCCGCCTGGCGAGCGCCTGCGAGGGGTTCTGCGACACCTCGGTCCTGACCGTCCCGGGCTTCCGCGCCGGGGAACCGCTCGCCGCCTCACGCGACGTCCTGCTGGGCCTGCTCGCCCGCGCGACCCGGCGGTGCGCCGACGGCCGCCCGTTCGTCCTGCTCGGGTACTCCTCCTCCGGCTGGCTCGCGCACGGCGTGTGCACCCGCCTGGAATCGGCCGGTCTGCGGCCCGCGGCCGTCGTCCTGCTGGACACCTACCTGCCCGCGACCATGTCGCGGCGCATGCGCAAGGCCATGAACTACGAGGTCATCGTCCGCAGGCAGGCGTTCACGGCGCTCACGTACACCGGTCTGACGGCGATCGGCACCTACCGGCGGATGTTCCGCGGCTGGCAGCCGGAACCCGCCCTCGCGCCCACGCTGTTCGTCCGCCCGTCCCGCTGCGTGCCCGGCTCGCCCGAGGAGCCGATGACCGGCGCGGACTGGCGGTCGTCCTGGCCGTACCCGCACACGGCCCTGGAGGTCGACGGCGACCACTGCACGATGATCGGCGAGCACGCGGCCCAGACCGGCGCGGCGGTGCGCGCGTGGATCGCGGGGCTCGACCGGCCCGCCGGCACCACCTGAGTCTCCCGGAACCGCGACAGCCGAAAGGAACCCCTCCCGTGACCGAGCCCGACACCGACACCGCCGGCCCAGGGGCCGCCGCCCGCACCCCGGTCCCCGGTTCGACCGCGCACCTCGACGCGGACTTCCTCGCGGACCGGGCCGCGATCCTCGACCTCGTGGCCGCCTACGGCCTGTACCACGACTCCGGCGACTTCGACGCGCTCGGCGACCTGTTCACCAAGGACGCCCGCTTCGGCTTCACCCCGCGACCGGAGGGCTATCCGCCGTCGGTCACCACCCGCGACCGCATCGTGCAGGCCACGGCCGCGCTGTACCGGCACAACACCGAGGCCCGCGGCGCCCACTCGCGCCACCTCACCACCAACACGGTCATCACCCGTATCACCGCCACCACCGCCGAGGCGAGGTCGCTGCTGTCCGTCGCCTTCGCCTTCGACGACGGCCACCACGAACTGGGCCGCAGCGGCTCCTACGTCGACCTCCTGCGGAAGGAGGGCCCGCGCTGGCGCATCGCCGACCGGCAGCTGTGGCTGCGCGACCTGCCCCGCGTCCCCGCCCCGGGCGACCCCCANGCTCCCGACGCCAGCTACGGCCACTCGCGGCGTTGGCGAAACGTCCGAATAGAACCACTATTCGGACGCTCCGCCGCCTTGCGATTGACCGCATCTGACGCCGCTCGCTGATCCACCAGGGATTACGGGACAGCCTTTAGCCGCCCCGCTCCCGGCACGCCACCAGGATTCCGGCCCGCCGTTAGGAAGATGATGATCCCGGTACTCGACCTCGTGCAGATCTCGTCGCTCCCCGACGCCGAACGCGAGCTGGAGCAGCTCGCCCGCAGGCACCCCGTCATCCGCACCCGCCAGGTGGGCGGCGTCGAGGCGTGGACCGTGCTCGGCGCCGCGCTCACCCGCAGGCTGCTGGGCGACCCCCGGCTGTCCAACGACCTCCACGGCCACGCGCCCCACGCCGCGCAGACGGCCGACGGCCCGGTCGTGCTGTTCGAGCAGGACAACCCCGACCACACGCGCTACCGCCGCCTGGTGAGCGCCGCCTTCGCGTCCCGCGCGGTCCGCGGGCTCCAGCCGCGCATGACGGAGATCGCGCGCGGTCTGCTGGACCGGCTGCCGGACGAGGGGACGGCCGACATCGTCGAGGCGTTCGCCAACCCCTTCCCGCTGGAGGTGATCTGCGAGCTGCTCGGCGTGCCCCTGGCCGACCGCGCGCAGTTCCACAGCCGCGTACAGAACATGGACTCGCCCTCCACCGCCGTGCGCCAGGCGGCGATGGACGCGTTCGTGGCCTACTGCGCGACCCTGGTGGACGCCAAGCGCGCGCGCCCCGGCGAGGACCTGCTCAGCGAGCTGGTCACCGCCGAGTTCGAGGACGGCTCCGGGCTCACCCGCGACGAGCTGGCGGGCTTCGGCTCGGTGCTGCTGTTCGCCGGCCACGTCACCACCGCGTACGTCATCGCCGGCGCGCTCCTGGAACTGCTGACCCACGACGACCAGCTGGCCGCGCTGCGCGCCGACCCGGCCCTGGTGTCCGCCACCGCCGAGGAGGCGCTGCGCTTCCGAGGCTCGCTGCTGTCCACCACCAACCGGGTCGCCCTGGCCGACATCGAGGCGGACGGCGTCGTCATCCGAGAGGGCGAACTCGTCCGCTTCCTGCTCTCGGCCGCCAACCGGGACCCGCTCGTCCGGGAGGACCCGCACGCCTTCGACATCTCCCGCGCCACCTCCGCGCACCTCGGCTTCGGCCACGGCCCCCACTTCTGCCTCGGGCAGCGGCTGGCGCGGCAGGAGATCCAGGTCGCGCTCAGCGAGATCCTGTCCCGGTACTCCGTCCTGGAACTCGCCGTCCCGCCGGACACGCTCCGCTGGCGCTCCTCGGACTTCCTGCGCGGCCTCGCGGCGCTCCCGCTGCGCTACGCCGTCTGACCGTTTCGGCGCGCGTGCGCGTCGCCGCAGGTCAGCGGGGTCCTCGGGGTGAGTGGTAGCGTCGTGCCATGACCCCGCAAGAGCTCGCCAACCTCGCGCACCTGCGCCGGGCACGGGATCTGATCGACCGGGAGTACGCCCGCCCGCTCGACGTGCCGGCCATGGCCCGGCACGCGCTCATGTCGCCGGCGCACTTCTCGCGGCAGTTCCGGGCGGCCTACGGCGAGACGCCGTACAGCTACCTCATGACCCGCCGGATCGAGCGCGCCATGGCGCTGCTGCGCGGCGGCATGGGCGTGACCGACGCGTGCATGGCGGTCGGCTGTACCTCACTCGGCTCGTTCAGCTCGCGCTTCGCCGAGCTTGTGGGCGAGACGCCGAGCGCCTACCGCGGCCGGGAGCACCGCGCTGTGGCGGCGATGCCCGCGTGCGTGGCGAAGGCGCGCACCCGGCCGGTCAGGAACACGCCGAGCAGGAATGGAGAAGCGGCCCGGGAGTCCGCCGCCTAGCGTGAGCCGCATGACCATCGCACTCCAGTACTGCCACGTCACCGTCAACGACCCGGACGAGTCGCTCGGCTTCTACCGCGACGCGCTCGGCCTAGAGGTGCGCAACGACGTCGCCTCGGGCGGGTTCCGCTGGGTCACCCTCGGCAGCCCGGACCAGCCGGGCCTTGAGATCGTGCTCTCGGAGCCGCACGCCGGCCGGTCCCAGGCCGACGGCGACACCCTCCAGGAACTGCTCACCAAGGGCGTCCTGCCGATGATCGTCTTCCGTACCGACGACCTCGACGCGACCTTCGAGAGGGTGCGGGCGTCCGGTGCCGAGGTGCTGCAGGAGCCCGTGGACCAGCCCTGGGGCCCGCGGGACTGCGCGTTCCGCGACCCCTCCGGCAACCTGGTGCGGATCTCGCAGGCGCCGGCGGCATAGTGGCCGGCGGGCGTGCCGGGCGGCCGGGCGGCTCGGTGAGCGGGAGCGGCGGACGAGCCGGACCCTGCTTGAATCGGTCCCGATCCAGGCGACGCCGACGGCAGACCCCGAAGGCGACCCACGCCCGACCGATGGAGACACGATGAGCCACGCCGCGAGGACGAACCCGCAGTCGCCCACCCCGCACGCTGCCGACAGCCACGACCTGATCCGCGTGCACGGCGCGCGCGAGAACAACCTCAAGGACGTCAGCGTCGAGATACCCAAGCGCCGGCTGACGGTGTTCACCGGCGTCTCCGGCTCGGGCAAGAGCTCGCTGGTGTTCGACACGATCGCCGCGGAGTCGCAGCGGCTGATCAACGAGACGTACAGCGCCTTCGTCCAGGGCTTCATGCCGACGCTGGCGCGGCCCGAGGTCGACGTCCTCGACGGGCTGACCACCGCGATCACCGTCGACCAGCAGCGGATGGGGGCCGACCCCCGGTCCACGGTCGGCACCGCCACCGATGCCAACGCGATGCTGCGGATCCTCTTCAGCCGGCTGGGGAAGCCGCACGTCGGCCCGCCCGGCGCGTTCTCCTTCAACGTCGCCTCGGTGCAGGCGAGCGGCGGGTTCACGGTCGACCGCGGCGCCGAGAAGACGAAGACCGAGAAGGTGACCTTCAGCCGCACCGGGGGCATGTGCACGCGCTGCGAGGGCCGGGGCTCGGTCTCCGACATCGACCTCGCCCAGCTGTACGACGACGCCAAGTCGCTCGCCGAGGATCCGTTCACCATCCCCGGCTACACCGGCGGCGGCTGGGCGGTGCGGCTGATCACCGAGTCCGGCTTCCTCGACCCGGACAAGCCGATCCGCGAGTACACCAGGCAGGAGCGGCACGACCTCCTCTACCGCGAGCCGACCAAGGTGAAGGTCAACGGCGTCAACCTCACCTACGAGGGGCTGATACCGAAGATCCAGAAGTCGCTTCTGGCCAAGGACCGGGAGGCGATGCAGCCGCACATCCGGGCGTTCGTCGACCGGGCGGTCACCTTCACCCGGTGTCCCGAGTGCGACGGCACCCGGCTCAGCGAGCTGGCCCGTTCGTCGCGGATCGGCGAGGTCAACATCGCCGACGCGTGCGCGATGGAGATCCGGGACCTGGCCGCGTGGGTCCGCGGCCTCGACGAGCCGTCGGTCGCGCCGCTGCTCGCCGCGTTGCAGCGGACTCTCGACTCGTTCGTGGAGATCGGCCTCGGCTACCTGTCGCTGGACCGGTCGTCGGGCACGCTGTCGGGCGGCGAGGCGCAGCGCGTGAAGATGATCCGCCACCTGGGCTCCTCGCTCACCGACGTCACCTACGTCTTCGACGAGCCCACCACGGGCCTGCACCCCCACGACATCCAGCGGATGAACAACCTGCTGCTGCGGCTGCGGGACAAGGGCAACACGGTGCTCGTCGTGGAGCACAAGCCGGAGACGATCGCGATCGCCGACCACGTCGTGGACCTGGGCCCCGGCGCCGGTACGGCCGGCGGCTCGGTCTGCTTCGAGGGCACCGTCGAGGGGCTGCGGGCCAGCGGGACCCTCACCGGCCGCCACCTGGACGACCGGGCCGCCCTCAAGGAGGCGGTACGGACGCCCACCGGCACCCTGCCGATCCGCGGCGCCGACGCCCACAACCTGCGCGACGTCGACGTCGACATCCCGCTCGGGGTGCTCGTCGCCGTCACCGGCGTCGCCGGCTCCGGCAAGAGCTCGCTCCTGCACGGGTCGATACCCGCCGACGCGGGCGTGGTGTCGGTCGACCAGGGCGCGATCCGCGGCTCGCGCCGCAGCAACCCGGCGACGTACACCGGACTGCTCGACCCGATCCGCAAGGCGTTCGCGAAGGCCAACGGCGTGAAGCCGGCGCTGTTCAGCGCCAACTCCGAGGGCGCCTGCCCCACCTGCAACGGGGCCGGGGTCGTCTACACCGACCTGGCGATGATGGCCGGCGTCGCCACCACCTGCGAGGAGTGCGAGGGGAAGCGGTTCCAGGCGTCGGTGCTGGAGTACCGCTTCGGCGGCCGCGACATCAGCGAGGTGCTCGCGATGCCGGTGACCGAGGCCGAGGAGTTCTTCGGCGCCGGCGAGGCGCGCACGCCCGCGGCCCACCGGATCCTGGAGCGGCTGGCGGACGTCGGGCTCGGCTACCTCAGCCTCGGCCAGCCGCTCACCACGCTGTCCGGCGGCGAGCGGCAGCGGCTCAAGCTGGCCACGCACATGGCCGAGAAGGGCGGCGTCTACGTCCTGGACGAGCCGACCACCGGCCTCCACCTCGCCGACGTCGAGCAGCTGCTCGGCCTGCTCGACCGGCTGGTCGACTCCGGAAAGTCCGTCATCGTCATCGAGCACCACCAGGCGGTCATGGCGCACGCCGACTGGATCGTCGACCTCGGCCCCGGCGCCGGGCACGACGGCGGCCGGATCGTCTTCGAGGGCACCCCCGCCGACCTCGTCGCCGCCCGCTCCACCCTCACCGGCGAGCACCTCGCGGCGTACGTCGGCGCCTGACCGCCGCCGCCCGGCCCCGGTGGCTACGGGGCCGGGCGGCGGGGCCCGGGGTGCGCGGCCTCAGGAGGCCGCCCGCCGGGGCGCCCGCCGGGAGTCCGCGTCCGGGTGGGCCAGGCCCAGGTGGTCGCGCAGCGTCGTACCCGTGTAGTCGTGGCGGAACACGCCGCGCTCCTGGAGCAGCGGTACGACGGTGTCCGCGAAGGTGTCGAGGCCGCCGGGGGTGATGTGCGGGACGAGGATGAAGCCGTCGGCGGCGTCCGTCTGGACGAAGTGGTCGATGGTCTCGGCCACGGTGGCCGGGGAGCCGATGAAGGACTGGCGGCCGGTGGTCTCGATGACCAGTTCGCGGATCGACAGGTTCTCGGCCGCGGCGCGCTCGCGCCACTGCCTGGCGACGGCGAGCGGGTCGCGGAAGGCCCGGACGCTGGCGCGGCCGCGGGCGATGGTGTGCTCCCCGGGGTCCGGGTCGATGTCGGGCAGCGGGCCGTCCGGGTCGTAGCCGGACAGGTCGCGGTTCCAGACGTGCTCCAGGAACCTGACCGCGGTCTGCCCGCTGACCTGCCGGCGCCGCACCTCGTGGGCCAGTTCCCGGGCCTCGGCGTCGGTGTCGCCCAGGACGAAGGTCGCGGCGGGCAGGATCAGCAGCTGGTCGCGGGCGCGGCCGTAGCGTGCCAGGCGGCCCTTGACGTCGGCGTAGAACTCGCGGCCCGCCTCCAGGGTGCTGTGCCGGCTGAAGATCGCGTCCGCGTCGGCCGCGGCGAACTCGCGGCCCTCGTCGGAGTCGCCGGCCTGGAAGATCACCGGACGGCCCTGCGGGCTGCGCGGGACGTCGAACTGCCCGGTGATGTCGAACTGCTGTCCCCGGTGGACGAAGGCCCCGGCTCGCGCGTCCTTCAGGAAGACGCCGGACGCCTGGTCGGCGACGATCTCGTCGCCGTGCCAGGAGTCGAACAGCTCGGTGGCGGTGGCCAGGAACTCCCTGGCCCGGGAGTAGCGCTGGTCCTGCGGCAGGAAGCCGCCGCGCCGGAAGTTCTCACCGGTGAAGGCGTCCCAGGAGGTGACGACGTTCCAGGCGGCGCGTCCGCCGGAGAGGTGGTCCAGGCTGGCGAACTGGCGGGCCACCTCGTAGGGCTCGTTGAAGGTGGAGTTGATGGTGCCGGTCAGGCCGAGCCGTTCGGTGACGGCGGCGAGCGCGGACAGCACGGTGAAGGTGTCGGGCCGCCCCACCACGTCCAGGTCGTATATTTTTCCGCCCTGTTCGCGCAGCCGCAGCCCCTCGGCGAGGAACAGGAAATCGAATTTGGCACGCTCGGCGGTCTGCGCGAAATGCGCGAACGAGCTGAACTCGATATGGCTGCCCGCCCGCGGGTCGCTCCACACGGTGGTGTTGTTGACGCCCGGGAAATGGGCCGCCAGATGGATCTGCTTGATCGGCTTGCTCATGGTCGCGGGGTCCTCCGGCTCAGACGGCGGTGGCTCGGGGCGTCCCCTGCTCGTCAGAGCGCGGGGCATAGCGGTTGGCGGGGCGGGCGAGTCCGAGGAGCCCGCGCAGGGTGCCGGCCTCGTAGGCGCGCCGGAAGGCGCCGCGGCGCTGGAGTTCGGGCACCAGGCCCCGGGTGATCGCCGGCAGGTCGTGGCCGAGCACGGCGGGGCGCAGCCGGAAGCCGGACAGCCCGGCCTGCCGCCACCGAAGGAGCAGGTCGGCGAGTTCCGCGGGCGTACCGGTGAAGATCTCCGCGTCGCCGCGGTACGGCTCGCCCGCGAGGTCGTCCAGCCTGGACCTACGGTCCCGCGCCGCGCCGGGGGTGTCGTCGAGGAACACCACCAGGTCGCCGAAGACGTGCAGCGGCTCGTCGGCGCGCCCGGCGGCGGCCTGGGCGGCACGGATCTCGGCGACGAGGGAACCGGCGTCGTCGGCGTCGTGCGGCGTGACGTACCCGAGGTCGGCGGCGCGGGCGAGCAGTCGGAACGGCGCGCCCGTCGCGTTCCGGTGGGCCAGGGCGGTGACGAGCGGCTGGCCCTGCGGCGGCCGGGGCGTGATCGAGGGTCCCCGGACGCTGAAGTGGCGGCTCTCGAAGTCGATGTAGTGCAGCTTGTCGCGGTCGATGAAGCGCCCGGTGGCGACATCCCGGATCTCCGCGTCGTCCTCCCAGCTGTCCCACAGCCGGCGCACCACCTCCACGTAGTCCGCGGCCTCGTCGAAGAGGTCGGTGACCAGCTCCCGTACGGCCGGGTCGGCGAGCCGCGCGATGTCCTCGGCGCGCAGCTCGGGAACCGTACGGCGGCCGAAGTGCGCGGCCTCGTTCCGCCGTCCCGACACCCGCACCTGGAGGCCGGCGCGCCCGGTGCTGACGTAGTCCAGGGTGGCGATCGCCTTGGAGAGGTGGAACGGCTCGGTGTGGGTGGCCACCGCCGTCGGCACCAGGCCGATGTGCCGGGTCAGCGGGGCGACCCGGGCCGCGACGAGGACGGCGTCGAGCCGGCCGCGTACCTGGTCGGTACGCCCGTCCGGTGCGGTGGGATGCGAGGACTGAAGACCGAGCCCGTCCTCGAACGTCACGAAGTCCAGCAGTCCTTGTTCGGCCTCGGCGACGAGGCCGGCCCAGTACCCGGCGGAGTGCAGGTCCTTCGGCCGGGCCACCGGCTCGCGCCAGGCGGCCGGGTGCCATCCGGCGCCGTCGAGCGCGACCGCGAGATGCAGGGGAGAAGACGGGGAAGGGGAAGAAGGTGCTGACACGGTAGGAGTGCCTTCCGGATCGACCGTACGAGAACGCCCGCCTCCAGGGGGAGGCTTCGGCGCGGGAGCGGCAGGTCAGGAACAACAGAGCGCGCCGGCCACGCGCAGCAGATCGATGTGCGTCCGGCGGTACAGGCGGACGCGGCCACGCGGGGGGACGACCGCGGCGCGGCAGAACACCGGTGCCGTCACTGTCGCCTCCGCCCCGCCGGCCGACGGCGCTCCGGGCGCCGTCGGCTTCGCTTCGGGTGACCTTCGAGATCACGTCCGACTGGTTTTGCTGCACAACAGCGCGGACCCGCTCCTTGTTCCCCGCTCGCGGTTTCCCTGATCGCGGTTGCCCGATCGCGCGCCCGGCACCGGCGCCGTGCCGTGACCGCCGTTTCGGCTCCCCAAGCGGCCCGGACCGGCCGGAGCGGCCCGTACCGGCCCGGAGGTGCGGTGGGCCGCGGCGGCCGGGTTCCCGGCGGTCCGCCTGCCACCCGCCGCCACGGGTCGCCGGCGGCCCGTGGCGGCGGGTGAGCCGGGATGGGCACGGTACGAAAAGCGGAAAAGACGAGGTAGCAGCGACTCCAGCTGCTCCTGAGGCGCCGTCGAGTCGCCCTCGACCGCTCTTCGTCCCATCCGGCGTATAAATTCTGGGAATCTCCGTCGCGGCGATTCCGCACAACGGAAAACCACCAGCTCACGCCCTCACCACTCCCCCGAGTTTTTGTCCTGCCTCTGCGGATTTGGAGACGGACCAGTTGCCCGAGTCCCGAAGCGAGTTTCCAGCAATCGGCCATCCGTGGATCGTCTCCGGACCGACCGGGTCCGCGCTGCGGGCGCGGGCGCGGGCGCTCCGCGACCATGTGGCCGCCCATCCCGAGCTGCGGCCGGAAGACATCGGCCACACCCTGGCGACCACCCGTCCGGCCCTCGCGCACCGGGCGGCCGTGCTCGCCGCGGACCGGCAGGGGTATCTGCGGGCGCTCGACACGGTGGCCGAGGCCGGGGAGGGCCCCGGGGTCGTGCGGGGCACGGCCGCGGCGGCGGGGGACGGCGTGGTGTTCGTCTTTCCCGGGCAGGGCCCCCAGTGGTCCGGCATGGCCGCCGACTTACTGGACACGTCGTCCGTCTTCCGGCAGACCGTCGACGCCTGCGCCGAAACGTTCGCGCCGTACGTCGACTGGTCGCTGGAGGCGGTCCTGCGCGGCGCGCCGGGGGCACCGCCGTTGGAGCGGGCCGACGTGGTGCAGCCCGCGCTGTTCGCGGTCATGGTGGGGCTGGCCGAGCTGTGGCGGTCGCACGGCGTCGAGCCGGTGGCGGTCGTGGGGCACTGCGTCGGGGAGATCGCGGCGGCGCATGTGGCCGGCGCCCTGCCGCTGCCCGAAGCGGCGCGCGTGGCGATCGAGTGCGGCCGCGCGCAGGCGGCGCGGTCCGGGACGGGGACACTGGTCGCCGTCGCGCTGTCCGAGGCGGACCTGGAACCCCTGCTGCGACGGTGGGCGGGCCGGCTGGTGATCGGGGCGCTCAACGGCCCCCAGGCCACCGTCGTCTCCGGCGGCCAGGACGCCGCCGAGGAACTGCTGCGCGAGCTCACCGCGGCCGGTGTCCGGGCCCGCAGGGTGGCGATCGACCTCCCCACCCACTCGCCGGCCCTGGACGTCATCAGGGACGACCTGCTCGGCTCGCTGGGGCCGGTCGGCGCGTGCGCGTCGCGGGTGCCGTTCCACTCCTCGGTGACCGGCGAGGTGCTGGACACCACAGGACTCGACGCCGCCTACTGGCACCGCAACCTCACCACCACCGTCCAGTTCGAGCGCGCCGTGAGCCGGCTGATCCGGCAGGGGAAGCGCTGCTTCGTCGAGCTGAGCCCGCATCCGACGCTCACCATGTGCGTGCAGGCCATCGCCGAGGACGTGGCCGGTGGCGAGCCCGTCATGGTCGCCCCCACCCTGCGCCGCCACCACTCCGGCGTGGCGGGATTCCGCGCGGCGCTGGCCGAGTTGTACGTACGCGGCGCGCTGGACGACCACGAAGCGGCGTTCTCGGTGCCCGGCGCCCACCGGATCGACCTGCCCGCGGACCCGGACCCCGCCGACACCGCCGACGACGACACCGACGACGACACCGCGCAGCCCGCCGGCACGGACCGGCGCGCACTCGTGGACCGGCTGGCTCCGCTCTCCGCCACGGAGCGGCTGCGGCAGCTGCGCGAACTGGTCCGCGCCCAGGCCGCCGCGGCACTCGAACACGCGGCGGGCGCCGGCCCGTCGGCGCCTGCCATGACGGACCACGAGACGTTCGACACCGCGGGTTTCGACTCCGCCGCCGCCGTCGCGCTGCGCAACCGGCTGGGCGCCGCCGCCGGTGTCGTCCTGCCCTTCACCCTCGCCTTCGACCATCCGACTCCGGCGGCGGTGGCCGACCACCTGCACACGCTCCTGTTCGGCCGGCGGGCCACCCGTACCCCGACGGGCGCGGACGACGGCCACGCCCTGGCGCCGTCGAGCGGGGAGCCGATCGCCGTCGTCGGCATGGCGGGCCGCTTCCCCGGCGGCGCGCAGACGCCCGAGGAGCTGTGGCAGCTCGTCGCCGCCGGCACCGACGCGATGTCGCCCTTCCCCGTCGACCGCGGCTGGGATCCGCAGGAGTTCTACGACCCGGATCCGGCCCGTCCCGGCACGTACTACCAGCGTGAAGGCGGCTTCCTGCGCGACGCCGACAAGTTCGACGCCGAGTTCTTCGGCATCGCGCCCCGGGAAGCCCTGTCCATGGACCCGCAGCACCGGCTGCTGCTGGAGACCTCCTGGGAGGCGCTGGAGCGGGCGGGCATCGACCCGTCGGCGCTGCGCGGGAGCCGTACCGGGGTGTACGTCGGTGTCGCCCCGCTCGACTACAGCCCCCGCATGCACCAGGCGGCCCAGGAGCTGGAAGGCTACCTGCTGACCGGCAACGTCGGGGCCACCGCGTCGGGGCGGATCTCCTACGTCCTCGGACTGGAGGGCCCGGCGATCTCGGTGGACACGGCGTGCTCGTCGT
>NZ_JAVSCF010000184.1:0-13142 GCF_031932565.1 Streptomyces sp. B1866 | reverse complement strand
ACTGACCCCTTGGAATTGATCATCTAGCGGCGGGCGCGGTGGAAAAGCGGTTGCGGGGGGTGGGCGGGGGGTGCGAGCGTCGTGGGGTATCTGTTGTCGACGTGGGGAGTCTTTCGGTGCTCTTCCGCAGCGTTCACCCGGTCCCGCGGCCCCTGGCGGCCGCCCCGCCCGCGAATGCTCCGGAGTGCCCGTATGCCCACCCAGATCACCGCCCTCGCCGTCACCAAGTCATACGGTGACCGGCTCGTCCTCGACTCGGTCACCTGCTCGCTCGCCGCGGGCGAGCGCACCGGCATCGTCGGGGAGAACGGCTCCGGCAAGACCTCCCTGCTGCGCCTGCTCGCCGGCCGCGAGCGGCCCGACCAGGGGCAGGTCGTGGTCGAGGCCGACGGCGGCGTCGGCTACCTCGCCCAGGACGGGCGGCTGCCGCCGCACCTGACCGTGCGGCAGGTCGTCGACCGGGCCCTGGCCGACCTGCGCGCCATCGAGGCCCGGCTGCGCGCCCTGGAGGCCGGGATGGCCGACGGCGGCGAGGCGGCCCTCGCCGAGTACGGTGACCTGCTGACCGTCTTCGAGCTGCGCGGCGGGTACGAGGCGGACGCCCGCGTCGAGCGCGCCCTGCACGGCCTGGGCCTGGCCGGACTGCCCCGGGACCGCCCCGTGGGCGGCCTGTCCGGCGGCGAGCGGGTCCGGCTGCGGCTGGCGGCCCTGCTGGCCGCCCAGCCGGAGGTGCTGCTGCTGGACGAGCCCACCAACCACCTCGACGACCACGCGCTGACCTGGCTGGAGGACCACCTGCGCGCGCGGCGCGGCACGACCGTGGCGGTCTCCCACGACCGGGTGTTCCTGGAGCGCGTCACGACCGGCCTGCTGGAGGTCGACGCCGACCGCCGCCAGGCCGTCCGGTACGGCGGCGGCTACGCCGGCTACCTCGCCGGGAAGGCGGCGTCCCGGCGGCGCTGGGCCCAGGCGCACGACCGGTGGCGCGCGGACGTCGAGCAGCAGCGCGAGGCCGCGGCCACCACCGCGCGCCGGGTCGTGCCCGGCCGCGCGATGAAGGACCGCAACAAGATGGCGTACGGCATGGCGGGCAACCGCGTGCAGCAGTCCGTCGCCAGCCGCGTGCGCAACGCGGAGGAGCGGTTGCGGCGCCTGCTGGCCGACCCGGTGCCGCCGCCGCCCGAGCCGCTGCGCTTCGCCCCGCCGCTCGCGGGCGGCTCCGGCACCGGCCTGCTCGCCGCCGCCGGGGTCGCCGTCGACGGGCGGCTGGCGCCCACGGACCTCACCGTGGCTGCGGGCGGGCGGCTGCTGGTCACCGGGCCGAACGGGGTGGGCAAGAGCACCCTGCTGCGCGTCCTGGCCGGCGGCCTGGACCCGGACGCCGGGCAGCTCACCCGCCGCGGCCGGATCGGCCACCTGCCGCAGGACCCGGTCTTCGACCGGCCCGGTGACACGCTGCTGCGCGCCTTCGCCCGCGGCCGTCCGGGCACGCCCGACGAGCACGCCGAGCGGCTGCTGGCCCTCGGCCTGTTCCCGCCGGACCGGCTCGGCGTGCCGGTCGGCGGGCTGTCGGCCGGGCAGCGGCAGCGGCTGGCGCTGGCCCGGCTGGTGACCGCGCCCGCCGACGTGCTGCTGCTGGACGAGCCGACCAACCACCTGTCCCCGGCCCTGGTGGAGGAGCTGGAGGCCGCCCTGGACGGCTTCCCCGGCGCGCTCGTCGTGGTCAGCCACGACCGGCGCCTGCGGCGGCGGTGGCGCGGGGACCGTCTGGCCCTGCCGCCCGCCGGCGCGCTGGCGGAGGAGGGGTGAGGGCGGGGCCGTACGGGCTGTCAGCTTCCGTACGGGCGGACGGCGCGCGCCTCGCGGAGGGCCAGCGCCCACCACTTCAGCTGGTTCAGCAGCGCCGTGGCCGCCGCCTCCGGCCCCGCGGCGTCCTTCAGGCCGCCGGACTCGTCGAACAGGCCCCAGGCGTTGTGGAAGCTGACCGTCTCGCGGATCGTCACCGCGTGCAGCTCGGCGAAGACCGGGCGCAGGTGCTCCACGGCGCGCAGGCCGCCGGACAGGCCGCCGTAGGAGACGAAGCCGACCGGCTTGGCCTGCCACTGCGTGAAGTGCCAGTCGATGGCGTTCTTCAGGGGAGCGGGGTAGCTGTGGTTGTACTCGGGGGTGATCACGACGTACGCGTCGGCCTCGGCCAGGCGCGGGGTCACGGCGGCCAGGGCCCGCTGGGCGTCGGGCGAGGGGTCGCGGGTCAGGGCCGGCGGCAGCGGGGTCTCGGCCAGGTCGATCACGTCGACGGTCAGGTCGTCGCGCTCGCGGGCGCGGGCGGCGAACCAGTCGGCGACGGTCGGCGCGAACCGGCCCTCGCGGGTGCTGCCGACGATGACGGCGACCCGGACGGGCGCGTGAGCAGGGGCGATCGGTGCAGGAGCGGTAGTCATGGGACCAGCCTCGGACTTAAACATTGGTTGAGGTCAAGCTAGGCTCGGAATCGTGCCCCAGCTTCCCTGGAAGACCCACGAACTGACCGTCGGCGAGCTGTCCCGGCGCAGCGGCGTGGCCCCCTCCGCGCTGCGCTTCTACGAGCGGGAAGGGCTGATCCACAGCCGCCGCACCACCGGCAACCAGCGCCGCTACACCCGCGACACGCTGCGCCGCGTCGCCTTCGTCCGCTCCTCGCAGCGCGTCGGCATTCCGCTGGCGAGGATCCGCGAGGTGCTGGCCCTGTTCCCCGAGGACCACGTCCTGACCAGGGAGGACTGGGCCCGCATCTCGGAGTGCTGGCACGCGGACCTCAGCGAGCGCATCGAGCAGTTGCAGGCCCTGCGCGACCGGCTCACCGACTGCATCGGCTGCGGCTGCCTGTCGATCAGCAACTGCCTGCTCGCCAACCCGGACGACAAGCTGGGCGAGCAGGGCGCCGGGCCGCGCCGGCTGCTGCGGCAGTGACCGGGCGACGGCCGCCGCGTCGCCGAGCCCGGCCGTGTCGCCCCGCCCGCCAGGCCGCCGGGGCCGCGCATGGCCCGGTGCCGGGCACGTCGCCCGCCGGGCCGTACCGCTCGGCGAGCCGGCCCCTGCGCGCCGCCTCGTCCTTGCAGGGCGGCGATACCCGGCCCGGCCGTCAGAACATGTCCGGGCACCAGGGCCGCAGCGGCGTGCGCAGCAGCGTGTCCGCGCGCGCCGCCGCGCCGGGCCGCTCCTCGGCCACCCGTCCGAGCGCGGCCAGCCGGACGGCCGACTCGTCGCCCAGCCACAGGCAGCCCAGCTCGGCGACGTCCAGGACGAGGTCGGCCGCGCGGCCGGTCGGGGCGCAGGCGGCCCCGTCCGGGCCCCCCTCCAGCAGGTACCGGCCCTGGGCCAGGCCCGCCCGGTCGCGCACCTCCAGCACGAGCGCGTCCGCGACCGGGTACGTACGGGCGCGCAGCAGGGCGGGCACGTCCAGCGGGCGCAGCCACATGAAGTCGGCGTGCGCCCGGATCCGGGCCGCGCGCGGGTCGCCCAGCAGCAGGGGCAGGACGTCGTCGGGGGCACGGTAGTCGGTTACCACCCGCGTCACCCAGTCGACCGAGAACAGGAGCCGCCACAGCGCCCGCTCGGCCTCCGGAGACACCGCGATCAGGCCGAGCACGGTGGCGGTGCACTGCGACAGCTTGGCCTCCCAGCGGTCCTCGGCGGTGTAGGCGAGCAGGCCGTCCACCGTGCCGTCCGCCGACCGGTACAGCGCGTAGAAGGGCTCGGTCCAGGGCTGGCCGGGAATCACCAGCTCGCCGGTGTTGAGCCGCCACCACCGCTCGTCCCGGTCGACGACCCCGTGCCGCGTGGCCCGCAGCCGCTCGTGCACCTCGGGGCCCGCCTTGCGCACCTCGGCCGCGTCCGCGAAGTCGACCCGGCCGCCGTCCCGCGGGCCGGCGTACCGCGGGTCGAGCCCGGCCCGCGCGAGGTCCACCTCCCACTCGGTGATCCAGGTGGCCGGGCCGAAGCCGTACCGCCCGTAGATCGGGTACTCCGCCGCGATCAGGGTGGCCGCCGCGTCGCCGCGCTCCTTGGCCGCGCGCAGGTCGCGGTCCATCATCCGGGTCAGCAGGCCGCGGCGGCGGTGCGTGGGCGAGACGGAGACGTTGGTGATGGCGTCGGTGGACACGGCCGCGCCGCCGACCGCCGTCAGCCGCTGCGGCATGCTGCGGAAGGTGGCCACGCAGCGGCCCCTGTCGAAGGCGCCCTGGGTGCGGGCGGGGTCGATGCTCCCGCGCCGGGCCTCGACCTCTTCCTGGCTGGTCGGCGCGGAGCGCAGGAAGCCCGCGTTGTAGGCGCGTATCCACTCGGCCAGGCCGGAGTCGGGGTCGGAGGCGTCGTCGGACAGGTAGCGGATCTCTGGGCCGGGCATGGCGTCACGCTAGGCGGCGGCCGCTCCCGGCCGCACGTAAATTTTCACGCGCGCCCGCCGCCCGGCCCGTACCGCGCACGGTTCCGNCCGCTCCCGGCCGCACGTAAATTTTCACGCGCGCCCGCCGCCCGGCCCGTACCGCGCACGGTTCCGCCGCGCGGGCAGGCCCGGGCCCGTACGGGCTGTGCGGGCGTACGGGCCCAGGCCGCCCCTCAGAACGCCGCCCGCACCTCGCCCACCCGCTCGCCGCCGCCCGTCAGCGGCGCGTCCGCGATGCGGGCCAGCACCGGCGAGTCCACGCCCAGGTGCTCCAGCGCCCGCGCCAGTACCGGGCCCAGCGCCCGCGGGCCGCCGTCGTCGATCTTGAAGGCGAGGGCCTGGCCGTCCGGCAGCGCCACGGCCTGCACCGCCTCCGCGCCCATCTTCGCCAGCGCGCCGGGCACCTCCCGCATGAGCCAGGTGTCGGCGCGGCGCGTGCCCCCGACGTACTCCGGGTGCGTGCGCATGGCGTCCGCGACGCGCCGCTCCGGCGTGCCCGGCTCGGCCAGCACGAAGCCGCGGAACGCGCGTGCCAGGCCGGTCAGGGACAGCGCCGTCAGGGGCGCGCCGCAGCCGTCGGTGCCCACGTGCCGCACCTGCTCGCCGCTGGCCTGCTCGACGGTCCGCAGGACGAGCCGCTGCAACGGGTGGTCGGGGTCCAGGTAGGTCGCCAGCGGCCAGCCGTTGGCGGCGCAGACGGCGAGCATGGCCGCGTGCTTGCCCGAGCAGTTCATGGCGATCCGGCTGCGCTCGCCGCCCGCCGCCAGCAGCGCCTCCGCCTCCCGCTGGTCGAGGGGCAGGTCGGGAGGGGTGCGCAGGTGTGCCTCGGAGAGTCCGGCCTCGGCGAGGACGGCCCGTACCAGCTCCAGATGAAACCTTTCTCCGGAGTGGCTGCCCGCCGCCAGCGCCAGCCGCTCACCGCCCAGCGAGAGGCCGGCCCGCAGCACGGCGGCGGCCTGCATCGGCTTGTTGCTGGAGCGCGGGAAGACCGGCGCGGTCACGTCGCCGAGCGCCAGCCGTACGCCGCCGTCCGCGCCGAGCAGGACCAGCGACCCGCGGTGCCGGCCCTCGACGAAGCCGGAGCGTACGACCTCGGCGAGCACGGGCGGCGCCGGGACGGCCTGCGGCGCGGCGGACGGCAGCGCGTCGTGCGGCGCGCGGGCCGGTATCGGGACGCGCGGTACCGGGGCGGGGGCGGAGGAGGTCATCCGAGGTGGGCCTTCCGTGGTGGGGGCGCCGCCCCGCACCCTCCGGCCCCCGCAACGCCTGGCGGGACGCGGAAGCCGCGGAAGCGGTCAGGAGAGCAGGTCGTCCACTTGCGCTTCCCCCTCACGGTACCTGCGGGCGATCTCGGCGCTGCACTCGTCCGCCGTCCGCTGGAACCCCTGCCTCCGCAGCGACACCTGCCGTTCGTACCCCACCAGGCGGCGCATGGCGCGGCGGAGCTCCTGGTCCGTACGGGCCCGCAGGTCCGACAGGGACACCTCGGAGAGCATGTCCTCGGCCAGCCGCCGGTACTCCGCGCCGCGCGGCGTGCCGAGCGTCACATGCCGGGCCGAGGACGGCTCCCGCGCCGGGCTGTCCGCGAGGATCTTCACCAGCCAGTCCACGACCGGGGACGGCTCGCGGTCCACGGCCGGTACCGGCGGGCCCGAGCGGCGGCCCAACTCGGCGCGCAGGATGTCGATCCGGCCCTGGAGCAGCCGCCGCAGGTAGCTGAGGTCCTCCTCCTCCCGCTGCGAGGAGCGGCGCAGCGCGCGCAGGTCGGGCAGGCCCAGGCCGTCGAGCCCCTCCTGCGGGCCGCCGGCTGCCCCGGCCGCTGTCTCGGGCGCGCCGCCCGTGGGCTCGGCCGGAGCGCCCGTGTCGCGGAAGGCGGTGCCCGCGTCGCGGAAGGCTTCGGAGAAGGCACCCGGCGGAGCCCCGGGCAGGCCCCTCGGCAGCGCGTCCTCCGCCGGGCGGACCGGCCGGGCCGCCCCGTCCCCCCGCGGACCGCCGCGGGCCCGCTCCGGGCGCCGTCCGCCGCGCTGGCCGGCGGCGCCCTCGATGCTCTCGGCGCTCTGCGGGCTCTGAGCGCTCTGAGCGTTATTCACGTTTTCGACGCACATCGGTACGGGACCGGGAGGCTGCCCGGTGCCGGCTGTGCTCATGACCTGTCCGTCCCCTCCGGGCGGTGAACCTCTGTGCACCGCCTGCCCGCATCGTGCCACCGAGGCCGGGGCCGCCGCAGCGGCCAGGGGGCGGATCCGCCCCGGATGGACGCAGGGCATCATGGGCCGTATGCGTGCGGTGGTGCAGCGGGTGGACGGGGCGAGCGTCGTCGTGGACGGCGAGACGGTGGGCGAGATCGCCGGTGAGGGGCTGTGCGTGCTGGTCGGAGTGACCCACGACGACACTCCGGAGCAGGCCGAGCGGCTGGCCCGCAAGCTGTGGTCCCTGCGGGTCCTGGAGGACGAGCGGTCCTGCTCGGACGCGGGGGCTCCGCTGCTGGTTATCAGCCAATTCACCCTCTATGGTGACGCCCGCAAGGGCCGCAGGCCCACCTGGAACGCGGCGGCCCCGGGGCCGGTCGCCGAGCCTCTGGTCGAGGAGGTCGTGGCGCGGCTGCGTGCGCTGGGCGCGAAGGTGGAGACGGGCCGCTTCGGGGCGGACATGCGGGTGTCGCTGACCAACGACGGCCCGTTCACCGTGCTCATCGAGGTCTGACGGGCTGCCGGGGCTGACGGTCCGCCCGGGCCTGACGGGCTGCCGGGG
This sequence comes from Streptomyces sp. B1866, assembly GCF_031932565.1. Taxonomy (NCBI): domain Bacteria; kingdom Bacillati; phylum Actinomycetota; class Actinomycetes; order Kitasatosporales; family Streptomycetaceae; genus Streptomyces; species Streptomyces sp. B1866. Next base: position 5,968 of record NZ_JAVSCF010000184.1, on the reverse strand, counting down.
CTGACGGGCTGCCGGGGCTGCCGGGCTGTTCCCGGACGGATCAGGGCTCGACCACGACCTCCTGCGCGGCCGCCGTGGTGTCCGCGACCAGCTCCGCGTCCACCGGCACGTTCCGCTTCACCAGGGCCAGCGCGATGGGCCCCAGCTCGTGGTGGCGCGCGGAGGTGGTGACGAAGCCCATCCTGCGGCCGTCCGCGCCGTCCGCCGCCAGCCGCACGGGCGCGCCGTGGCCGGGCAGCGTGACCTCGCTGCCGTCGAGGTGCAGGAACACCAGGCGGCGCGGCGGTTTGCCCAGGTTCTGCACGCGCGCCACGGTCTCCTGGCCGCGGTAGCAGCCCTTGCTCAGGTGCACGGCGGTGCCGATCCAGCCTAGCTCGTGCGGGATCGTGCGGTGGTCGGTCTCCATGCCCAGGCGCGGCCGGTGCGCCTCGACGCGCAGCGCCTCGTACGCGAGCATGCCCGCGGGGCGGCCCGCGTCGGCGGCGAAGCGCTCCAGGTCGGCGCGCGGCAGCAGCACGTCCCGCCCGTACGGCGTCTCGCGCACGACCGCCTCCGGGGGCGTGCCCGCGATGCTGCCCGCGGGCAGGTGCACGACGGCGCGCTCGTGGGTGAGGTCGGCGATCTCGACCCGGTAGTAGAACTTCATGCTCTCCAGGTACGCGATCAGGGCGTCCTGCGTGTCCGGCTCCACGTGCGCCCAGGTGGTCGTGCCGTCGTCCACCAGGTACAGCGCGTGCTCGATGTGGCCGTGGGCGGACAGGATCAGCGCCTCGGCGGCCTGTCCGGGCGGCAGCTCGCTGACGTGCTGGGTCAGCAGCAGGTGCAGCCAGCTCAACCGGTCGGCGCCGCTGACCGCCACCACCCCGCGGTGGGAGAGGTCCACGAAGCCGGAGCCGTCCGCGAGCGCGCGCTGCTCCTGGAACAGGTCGCCGTAGTGCGCGGCGACGCCTTCGTCGGGGCCCTCGCCCGGAACGGCGCCGGGCAGCGACAGCAGGGGGCTCTTCATGCCGTCAAGCCTACGACGCGCCGCTGACACCCTCCCCGGCGCTGTCACCCCGTGAGATGCGGCCGGGGGCGCGCGTCGCGTCGCCCGCGCCCTGGTCCGCGCCCTCCGAGCACCCGGCGCACCGGCCGAAGATGGCGAAGTGCTTCAGATCGGTCTCGAAGCCGAAGTCGGCCCGCAGCCGCCGCGCGAACGGCTCGGCCACCGCCAGGTCCGCCTCGATCACCTCGGTGCAGTCCCGGCACACCAGGTGCAGGTGGTGGTGGCGGGCGGCCACGTGGTACGTGGGCGCGCCGTGCCCGAGGTGGGCGTGGCTGACCAGGCCCAGCTCCTCCAGCAGCTCCAGGGTCCGGTACACCGTCGAGATGTTCACCCCGCTCGCGGTGCGCCGCACCTCGGTGAGGATGTCGTCCGGAGTGGCGTGCTCCAGGGCGTCGACGGCTTCCAGGACGAGCTGGCGCTGCGGCGTCAGCCGATAGCCGCGCTCGCGCAGGTCTGCCTTCCAGTCGGTGGTGGCCACGGGCCCCAGTGTAGGTGGACCGGGTGCGGGAGCGCCGTCGACGGTGAGTCAACGGAGTGTGCACTGTGCGCGGAGGACTTCCGGCGGCTCCGCTGCCACGCTCGGTCTCGTCAGTCCGAACCCTTGACGTGAACAGCGGGGGAGGAACATGAAATCAGGACGAGGACGGCTGCCGTCGCCGCCGCCGTGGCGATGGGCGCGCTGCTGGGCACCGGGACCGCGGTGGCGGCGCCTGCGGTGGGTGGTGTCTCCGCCCAGGGAGACGGCACGAAGGTGGTGAAGAACGCCAAGTACATCAAGACGGGCTGCAAGACGGACGGCAGTCACAAGCTGGCGATGACGTCGGGCAAGGGCAAGACCACGTTGGTACTCAAGATCTCCGACAGCGTGAGCGCGGAGTGGAGCGCGAACGTCAGCGTCACCTCGTCCACTGTGTCAGCGGGCGTCGGCTTCAGCGTCACCAAGACCTATACGGTGGACAAGGAGACCCGCTACGAGGTCCCCAAGGGGAAGAGGGGGTACGTCGAGGCGTACCCCTGCTACCAGGTCTACACGTTCGACGTGTACAACGCGTACTGGGACGAAAAGCCTGTGGGTAACGGGGTCGCCGAGAAGCCGGTCGGCGTGTATTTCAAGCAGTGGCTGACCAACTCGTGAGGCACTGAGCCGGTGCCGGTGACACCCGGGGCGGGCCGACGCACGCCGCGTCGGCCCGCCCCTTCCGTGTGCGACTCGGCGTCGGCCCGGCGCGGTCGGCGGGATCAGCGGAAGAAGGCGATGCCGTCGTCCGGCAGGTCCTTGAGGTCCTTGGCCCACTCGCGCGGGTCCACGACCTTCTTCAGGTGCGCCGACATGTACGGGCGCAGCGGCACCTCGGGCGTGGCCTTCTCGCCGACCCACATCAGGTCGCCCCTGACGTACCCGTACAGCCGCTTGCCGCCCGCGTACGGGCCGGAGGCGGCGGTGCGGGCGACCGCGTCCGTGGCCAGGTCGATCTGCGGCTTGCCGTCGGCCAGTTCGCCGTACCAGACCTCGGCCGCGCCCTGGTCGCGGATCATCACGACCTCGACCTTGCGGTCGGCGCCGACGCGCCAGTAGCCGGACTCGGTCTCCAGCGGGCGGGACTTGCGGCCGTCGCCGTCGAGCACCCACGTGTGCGAGACGTATTCGAGGAAGTCGCGGCCGTCGTGGGTGAAGGTCGCCTCCTGGCCGAAGTTGCACTTCTCGGAGCCGGGGAAGTCCGACACGCCCGCGCCTTCCCAGTTGCCGACGAGGAAGGCGAGGGGGACGAGGGCGGGGTGCAGGTCGGACGGGATCTCGATCATGAGTTCAGATGGTTTTCCGCTGAGGTCGGGAGGGGGTCACAAAGGCCGGGCGGCGGGCCGGGCGAACGGGGTCAGCGCTGGCCCTGGAACAGCTTCTTCCAGGTCAGCCCGATGAAGCCGAGCGTGCACAGGGCGACCAGGATCAGCAGGGCGGTGAAGACTGCCTCAAGCACGGGCGCGCTCCTCGGACGGACGGCGGGACGACGGTTCGGCCTTCGGGCCGCGGCGGCCTGGTGCTCCGACGGCTCCGGCCCGCCCCCGAGTCTAGTCGGCGCCCGGCCGGGTGCCGGGCACCGCCGGGGCACGGCCTAAAGGCTGTCCCGCAATCCCTGGCGGGCTCCCGACGCCAGCTACGGCCACTCGCGGCGTTGGCGAAACGTCCGAATAGAACCACTATTCGGACGCTCCGCCGCCTTGCGATTGACCGCATCTGACGCCGCTCGCTGATCCACCAGGGATTACGGGACAGCCTTTAGGCTGGACGTATGGCGAAGAAGCTCGTGATCAAGGCGACGGCGGGCGCGGACGCGCCCGAGCGGTGCTCGCAGGCCTTCACGGTGGCGGCGGTGGCCGCCGCGAGCGGGGTGGAGGTCTCGCTGTGGCTGACGGGCGAGTCGGCGTGGTACGCGCTGCCGGGCCGGGCCGCCGAGTTCGAGCTGCCGCACGCCGCGCCGCTGCCGGAGCTGATCGTCGGCATCCTGGTCGGCGGCACGATCACCGTGTGCACGCAGTGCGCCGCGCGGCGCGGCATCGAGGAGAAGGACCTCATCGAGGGCGCGCGCATCGCCGGGTCGCAGGTCTTCGTCAGCGAGATCATGGCGGACGGGGTGCAGGCCCTCGTCTACTGACCGGCCCTCGTCAACCGGCCGGTCATCGCCTACTGACCCGGCAGCGCCGGTCATCGCCTACTGACCCGGCAGCCGGGCTCGACGCTCAGCCGCCGGGCTCGGCGGTCAGCGGCGGCCCAGCTCGTCCAGCTCCCGCCACCACCGGTCCGACTCCTCGTCCCCCGAGCTGCCCGGGCCGTGCCACGCCCGCGGCGGGGGCGATGACGAGGGCGGCGACGGCCGGGGCGCGGGCGGTCCGGAGCCGCCCGGCTCGTCCCACCAGCGGTCGTCCGGACCCCGGCGGTTGGCGACGACCGCCGCGCACGGCGGGATGACCATGGCCACCACGCACATCGCGACCGCCGCGGCCACCGACCACAGGCGCACGAAGGCCCACGCCGAGACGAAGAGCGTCAGACACGCACCCATCATCAGGAAGTAGGCGTGGCGGCGTCGCGCGTACATGCCTCCAGCGTACGGCCGCACGGCGGGGACGGCGAGGGGCCGCGCCCCGCCGGGAGCGGTCAACCCCCGGGGTGCGCGGCCCCTTTCGTGCTGCTGCCCGCCTCACGCGCGTACGGCCGGTACGGTCCCCGCCCGCCCGCGCGGGGCGCTGACGACAGGTGTCGTCAGATGGCGATGGCAACCTCCGCCAGGCCGCCCTGCTGGGCGACGACGGTGCGGTCCGCGGTCGCGCCCGGCACCAGGGCGCGCAGCGTCCAGGTGCCCTCGGCGGCGTAGAAGCGGAACTGGCCGGTCGCCGAGGTGGGCACCTCGGCGGTGAACTCACCGGTGCTGTCCAGCAGCCGCACGTAGCCGGTGATCGGCTGGCCGTCGCGGGTCAGCGAGCCCTGGATGGTGGTCTCGCCGGGCCGGGCGTTCGCGGCGTCGGGGCCGCCCGCCGTTGCTCCACACATGGGGTGTCCGTCCTTATGTTCGGAGGGGAGAGGGGGATGGGGGGATCAGCTGTTGGCGCCCAGCTCGATGGGCACGCCGACCAGGGAGCCGTACTCGGTCCAGGAGCCGTCGTAGTTCTTGACGTTCTCCTGCCCGAGCAGCTCGTGCAGGACGAACCAGGTGTGGGCGGAGCGCTCGCCGATGCGGCAGTAGGCGATGGTGTCCTTCGACAGGTCCACGCCCTCGCCCTCGTACAGCTCCTTCAGCTCGTCGTCCGACCTGAAGGTGCCGTCGTCGTTGGCCGACTTCGACCACGGGATGTTCCGGGCGGTGGGCACGTGGCCCGGGCGCTGCGACTGCTCCTGCGGCAGGTGGGCCGGGGCCAGCAGCTTGCCGGAGAACTCGTCGGGGGAGCGCACGTCGACCAGGTTCAGGGAGCCGATCGCCGCCACGACGTCGTCGCGGAAGGCGCGGATGGTGTTGTCCGGCGCGGACGCGCGGTACTCGGTGGCGGGCCGGGAGGGGACCTCCTCGACCAGCTCGCGGGCGTCCAGCTCCCACTTCTTGCGGCCGCCGTCGAGGAGCTTGACGTCCTGGTGGCCGTAGAGCTTGAAGTACCAGTACGCGTAGGCCGCGAACCAGTTGTTGTTGCCGCCGTAGAGGACGACCGTGTCGTCGTTGGCGATGCCCTTGCCGGACAGCAGCTTCTCGAAGCCCGCCTGGTCCACGAAGTCGCGGCGCACCGGGTCCTGGAGGTCCTTCTTCCAGTCGATGCGGATCGCGTTCTGGATGTGGTTCTTGTCGTAGGCCGACGTGTCCTCGTCGACCTCGACGATGACGACCTTGGGGTCGTCGATGCGTGCCTGGACCCAGTCGGCGTCCACCAGGACGTCACTGCGGCTCATATGTTCCTCTCCTCCGGGGCAGTTACGGCGGTACGGATGTGCGCGGACGCACGGCCGCACGTCTCGGCTTGCGAGCGTACGAGCGGTGAGCGGGGAAGGCCCGGATGTGCGACGGGCCGGGCGGGGTGACGGCTCGCCCTCCCTCAGGCGCCGTGACAGAGCATGGCGGCCACGCGGCACAGGTCGACTGCCCGCCGCTTTGTGAGATCCGCCTGTCGCCACATGGCACCGATCGTAGGGACGGGGCGCGGGTGTGTCACCGGCGTGTCGCATGGTGAGACAAATCCGTCTGCGATGCGGAACGACCGGTATGGGCGGCCGCCGCGCGGGCGGAGAAGCGCCCGCCCGCGCGGGCCGACGATCTGCCTTGCGGACACGCGCGTCTCAGTCAGTGGACCGGAGGGCGGGATTCACCCGTCCGGCGCCGGGCCGGGTCCGCCGCCGGGCCGGGTCCGGCGGCGCGTTCTAGATGATCAATTCCAAGGGGTCCC
>NZ_JAVSCF010000183.1:0-13183 GCF_031932565.1 Streptomyces sp. B1866 | reverse complement strand
GTCCAGGGGTCCGCCGCCGCCGGCGTGGGGGGTGGGGCTCGACGTGGGAGTGGTCATGGCGGTCGCCTCCTCGCGCTGCCGCTCGGTACCGGTCGGGGCGCGGCCGGACCACGGGGCCCGCCGCGCGGCGCCGCCCCGCCGGACGCGGCCCGCGCCGGCGGGACCGGCCAGGCCGGTCAGGCCGCCGCGGGCACGGTCGCCGAGGCCGTGATGCCCCTGGTGGAGGCGATCACGCCGCGCAGCTTCCTGGCCAGCGCCTCGTAGAACATGCTGAGGGGGAACTCGTCCGGAAGCACGTCGTCCACCAGCTTGCGCGGCGGCTTGGACAGGTCCAGGGCGTCGGGGCCCTTGGCCCACACCGAGCCGGGGTGCGGCGCCAGGTAGGACGCGACCAGCTCGTACGCCTTCAGCCAGTGGACGAGCTTGGGCCGGTCGATGCCCTCGCGGTACAGGGCCTCGATCTCGTCGCACAGCCGGCTGGTCACCCGGGGGGCGCGCGCCCAGTCGATGTGCAGGGTGTTGTCCGTCCAGCGCACCACGTCGTGCCGGTGCAGGTAGGCGAACAGCAGCTGGCCGCCGAGGCCGTCGTAGTTGCGCACCCGGTCGCCGGTGACCGGGAACCGGAACAGCCGGTCGAAGATCACCGCGTACTGTACGTCGCGGGCCTGGGCCACGCCCTCGTCCGCGAGCCGCACCGCCTCCCGGAAGGCGGTGAGGTCGCAGCGCAGCTCCTCCAGGCCGTACATCCAGAAGGGCTGCCGCTGCTTGATCATGAACGGGTCGAAGGGCAGGTCGCCGTGGCTGTGGGTGCGGTCGTGGACCATGTCCCACAGCACGAACGCCTCCTGGCACCGCCGCTGGTCGGCCAGCAGGGCCGCGGCGTCCTCCGGCAGGGCCAGGCGCAGCACCCGCACCGCGGCCTCGGTGACGCGGCGGAAGCGGGCCGCCTCGCGGTCGCAGAAGATGCCGCCCCAGGAGAAGCGCTCGGGGGCCTCGCGCACGGCGATGGTCTCGGGGAAGAGCACCGCGGAGTTGGTGTCGTAGCCCGCGGTGAAGTCGTCGAAGGTCAGGCCGAGGAACAGCGGGTTGTCGTACCGGGTGCGCTCCAGCCCGGCGAGCCAGTCCGGCCAGACCACGCTCACCACGAGGGCTTCGAGGTTGCGGTCCGGGTTGCCGTTCTGCGTGTACATGGGGAAGACGACGAGGTGCCGGCGGCCGTCGGCGCGGGAGCGGGCGGGCTGGAAGGCCAGCAGCGAGTCCAGGAAGTCGGGGACACCGAACCCGCCGTCGCGCCAGCGGCGCAGGTCGGCCAGGAGCGCGCGGTGGTACGCGGCGTCGTGCGGCAGCAGGGCGGCCAGCTCCTCGACGGCCGCGGCCACCCGGTCCAGGGCGGCGTCGGCGGACTCGCGGGAGGGGGCGCCGTCAGCCCGGAAGTCGATCGAGCCGTCCCGGGACTGCCACGGACGGATCGCCTCCACGGCGGCCTTCAGTCTCGCCCAGGCGGGGTGCCGCACGACGTGCGCGCCGGACTCCACGTCGCTCCGCGCGTGACCGTTCGGCGGTACGGGCGCAAGGATTTTCGCCATAACCCCTCCTTAGCCGGAGAACCTGCGTTAAGACACCGTATCCATGCCGACTTCTTTTGCTCAAGTCCACTTGCGGGGAGCTAAGATCCGTGCTTCGCGCGTCGCCGCGCCCCGGCGCCCCGGCCCGGTTAGGCTGGTGCGCCGTCCGGGGCGGCCGACCGGCGCCCCGCCGCGCACGGGAGCGAGACAGCGTTGACCTTCCTCACCATCGGACACCGCGGGGTGATGGGCGTCGAACCGGAGAACACCCTGCGCTCCTTCGTCCGCGCCGACCGGGAGGGCCTGGACGCCATCGAGCTGGACCTGCACCTGAGCAAGGACGGCGAGCTGGTGGTGATGCACGACCCCGACGTGGACCGCACCACCGACGGCACCGGCCCCGTCAGCGGCCTCACCCTCGCCGAGCTGCGCGGACTCGACGCCGGGCAGGGCGAGCGGATCCCCGTCTTCGAGGAGGTCCTGGACGCGGTCGGGGCGCCGCTCCAGGCGGAGATCAAGGACCGGGCGGCCGCGCGGGCCCTCGCCGAGGTGATGCGCCGCCGCGACCTGCTGGACCGCGTCGACGTCATCTCCTTCCACGACGCCGCCCTGGCCGACATCCGCGAGCTGCTGCCGCGGGCGCGCACCGCGCTCGTCGCCAGCCGCTACGGCCCGGACGTGATCGACCGGGCCCGGGCCGTGGGCGCCGGGACGCTCGTGCTCAACGTCCGCAGGCTGACCCTGGAGCTGGTCGAGCGGGCGCACGCCGCGGGCCTGAAGGTCATCGGGTGGACGGTCAACACGCCCGGCCACGTGGCCCTGGCCCGGGGCCTGGGCCTGGACGGCGGGACGACCGACTACCCGGAGGTCAAGCGGCTGGCCGCGGCGCCCGCCTGACCCGGCCGGGACCGGCCCCGCGGTCCCGGGGCGGCGCGCGGGCTCCCGGGGCGGGCACGGGGACCGGCGGGCCGCCTGCGTAGGGTCGCCGCCATGGTGAACGTACTGAGCAGCCGGGTGCTGTTGCGCCCGACCGACCCCGAGCGGTCGCGGGCCTTCTACGGCGAGGCGCTGGGCCTCGCGGTCTACCGGGAGTTCGGCACCGGCCCCGAGCGCGGGACGGTCTACTTCCTCGGCGGCGGCTTCCTGGAGGTCTCCGGGCGGTCCGACACGCCGCCCGCGCCCGGTATGCAGCTGTGGTTCCAGGTCGCGGACGCGGCGGCGGCGTACGAGGAACTGCGCGGGCGGGGCGTGACGGTGACGCGGCCGCCGGTCCGGGAGCCCTGGGGGCTGGTCGAGATGTGGATCACCGATCCGGACGGCGTCGAGATCGCCGTCGTGGAGGTGCCGGAGGACCACCCGCTGCGCTACCGGCCCTGACCGCCCGCCGGGAGCCCCGCGGCCGCGCCGGGGCCCGGCCGCGGGGCTCCCGGCGGGGAGCCCGCGCGGGCGTCCGCGGGCCGGACGGCGTGCTCCCCGCCTGCGTCCGTGCGCTCCCCCGTGCCCGGCGCGGCCGGGGCGCGCAGCGGGCAGAATCCGGGCAGTCCGGCGCGTATCGGCGGCGTCGGCGCCACGGTTGGGAATTCCGCCGGACGTCCTGGGGGTGCCGTGCACGGACCGCCGCTCGTCGGCTGGCTGCTGGTCGCGCTGTCCGCCGCGGTCGGCGCCTACTGCCTGCTGTGCCTGCGCGGCGAGCCGCCCGGCCGCCGGCGGCGGGCGCTGGGCGGCGAGGCGCTGATGGCCTGGGGCATGGCGCTCATGGCCGTGCCGCACACCGCGCTCGACCCCATGCCGTGGGCGCCGCCCGCCTTCGCCGCGGTGTTCGGCGCGGCGGCCGGGTGGGCGCTGCTGTCCGCGGCGCGCCGCCGCCCCGGGCCGCCGGGCCACCACCTGCACCACGGCGTCGGCGCGCTGGCCATGGTCTACATGGCCCTGGCGATGGCGGAGGACGCCGGGGCGCACGGGCACGCCGGGCACGCGGCCGGGCGGGTGCCCGGCGGCGAGCCGCTGCTGACCGGGGTGCTGCTGGCCTACTTCGCGGCGTACGCGCTGCGGGCCGGAGTGCGCCTGGTGCCGCTGGCCGGCGGCGCCGGGACCGGGCCCGCCAGGTCCTGCCCGCCGGGCGCGGCGCAGGGCCGGGCCGCGGGGGACGAGCTGGAGCACGCGTGTAGGGTGGCGATGGGCGTCGGGATGGCGGCCATGCTGCTGACGCTGTGACCGTGCCCCCGCTGTGACTGTGCCCCGCGCACGCGGCGGGCCAGGCCGCGCGCCGGCCGGCAGCGGGCCGGGCGGCGGCCGCCGGCCTCACAGCTGCGGGTGACGGGACGTGAGCCCGCGCGCCGCCGTGCCCCGCGTTCCGTGGCGTGCGTCACTTCGTCCGCGTGACCGTACCGGCGCCTGTCGAGCCGATCATAGGCTGGCCGGCATGATGCTCCCGCTCGCGCTGATGGCTCTGTGCGCGCTGGCGGCGGCGACGGCGCCCCGGCTGCTGGCCCGGGCCGACTGGCCCGACCGCGAACCCGTCCTCGCCCTGTGGGTGTGGCAGTGCGTGGTCGTCGGCCTGCTGCTGTGCTGCGGACTGACCATGGCCCTGACGGCCGCGGCCGCCTCCTCGGTGGTACGGGGCAACGTCTTCGCGCCCGCGCCGCACGGCGTGGTCGAGGCGTACGCGCTCTCGGCGTACGGGCCGTGGGCCGCGCCGGTGGCCGTCGTGCTGGCCTGCGGCGCGGCGTGGACCGCCGTGATGCTGACCCGCGAGGTGCGCGCCGCGCGCGCCCGGCGCCGGCGGCGGCGCGCCGAACTCCTCACGCGCTCTCCCCTGCTGCCCGGCGAGCGGCCGGCCCGCTACCGGCTGGTGGTGCTGGAGGGCGACCGGCCCGACGCCTGGTGGCTGCCGGGCTCCACGCCGCACCTGGTGGTGACCACCGCGGCGCTGCGCCGGCTGGACGGCCGCGGTCTCGACGCCGTCCTGGAGCACGAGCTGGACCACGCGCGGGCCCGCCACGACTGGCTGCTGCACTGCTCCTCCGCGCTCGCCGGCGGCTTCCCGCAGGTGCCGGTCTTCGCGGCCTTCCGCGACCAGGTGCACCGGCTGGTGGAGCTGGCCGCCGACGACGCCGCCTCGCGGCGCTGCGGGCGGCGTACGACCGCGCTGGCGCTGGTGGAGCTCAACGAGGACCGCGGCGTGTTCGGCCCCTGCCCGGCCGGGTTCGCCCGGGTGCCCGAGCGGGTGGACCGGCTGCTGTCCCCGGCGCCCCGCATCCCCGCGGCGCGCCGCTGGCGGCTGACGGCGCTGGCGACGCTGGTGCCGGCCGTACCGCTGCTGGTGACGCTCGTTCCGGCGTTGCAGGCGCTGCGCTGACCGGGGCCGGAGGGCACGGCGCGCCGCCCGCGTGCGGCGGGTCCGGCCGCGCCGGCCCGGATGCTGGTCCGGTGACACCCGCGCCCCGGCGCGCCGTCCGCGCGGGCGCGGCGGCCGCCGTCCTGCTCGCCGCGTTCGCGGTGCTGCTGGTGCTGGTCACCACCGGCTGGGGCCCGCTGCGGTCGGCGGACCGGGAGGTGGCGGACGCGCTGCACCGGTCGGCGGTCTCCGACGGCGGCGCGCGGCGCGCCTGCCGGGTGCTGACCGACTGGGTGTGGGACCCGTGGACGATGCGGGCGGCCCTGGCCGTGGCCGCCGGGTGGCTGCTGTACCGCCGGGAGCGGCTGCTCGCGCTGTGGGTGGCGGGCACGGCCGCGGTGGCCTGGGCCGTCCAGCAGGGGGCGAAGGCGGCGGTGGGGCGGGCCCGCCCGCGCTGGCCGGACCCGGTGGACTCGGCGCCCGGCGCGGCCTTCCCGTCGGGCCACGCGATGACCGCGGCCGTCGCCTGCGGGCTGCTGCTGTGGCTGCTGGCCCGGTCCGGTGCCGGGGCCCGCGGGTGGCGCCTGGCGGCGGCCTGGGCGGTGGCGGCCGGGTCGGTGCTCGGGGTGGGCTTCACGCGGCTGTACCTGGGCGTCCACTGGTTCAGCGACGTGCTGGGCGGCTGGCTGCTGGGCGCGGCGCTGGCGTGCGCGGCGGCCGCGGGCCACGGGTGGCCGGCCGCACGGGACGGCCGGGCGCCGACCGGGGTCCCGGTGCGTACGCCGGGACCCGGCACGGGCGCTGAGGGCCCCGGGAGCCGTTGACGGCGCCGGGAGCCCGGGGAGAGCCCCGCGCCCCCGGGCGGAGGCCGGTGGCGCCTGGTCAGGGCGGCCGGCGTCCCCCTGGGGCGCGGGGTTCCCCGCTACTGTCGTACTCGAAAGCACGCCAGGTACCAGCAAAGCTGGTTGAAGCAGCCGATTTCGGGCGATCCCCCGTGTCGCCCGAAATCGGCAGCCCACACCGGCGCCACCCCTCGCAAAGGGCGGACATCCGGAGCCGACGCTGAGTATATTGGCTAGCAGCCAGTCAACGCAGGAGTTACAGCATGTCCCCGCGGAGCGCGTCGGTCAATGAGGAATTGCGCCGGAGGTCCCAGGCGCGCCTCCTGGAGGCCACGGTGGAGCTGGTCGGCGAGCGCGGCTACGACGCCACGACGCTCGCGGACATCGCCGACCGGGCCGGTGCGGCGCGCGGCCTGGTCTCGTACTACTTCCCGGGCAAGCGGCAGCTGCTGCAGTCGGCCGTGCACCGGCTGATGCACATGGAGCTGGCCGAGAGCCTGGCGCGCGAGCCCCAGCCGACCGGCGAGGACGCCGGCCGCGAGCTGCTGGCCCGGGCCATCGACAGCATTCTGGGGCTGGCCCGCGACCGGCCGCGCCTGATGCGCACGCACATGGCGGGCATCCTGTCGGCCGAGGGCTTCATCCAGTGCGCCGAGCAGCAGCGGCTGGCCACGCTGCTGCGGGAGACCGTCGTGCGGTACGGCTCGGACGACCCGGACGGCGACTACCGGCTGCTGCGCGCGCTGCTGATGGGCACGGTCGTGGCGGTGCTGCTGCCGGGCGCGCCGATGCCCCCGGAGCGGCTGCGCGCCGAGCTGTTCGCGCGCTACGGGCTGGACTGGGAGCAGGGCACGCCGCCGTGCGAACGGCCGCCGACCGCCCCGGTCCGGCGGCTGCCGCGGCCCGCCGGCGCGGACCGGGCACCCGGCGCGGCCGACGGGGGCGCCGACGGGGGTCCGGGCGCGCCGCGGGAGCCACGGGACGCGGCGGCCGGTCCCGGCCCGGAGGCCGGGCCGGGACCGGCCGTGGGCGCTCAGCGGTAGTCGGGCTGGGTCTGCACGTTCAGCTCGCGCAGCCGCACCGCGGCGGCGCTGTCCGTGCGGCGGTCGTCGATCCGCAGCACGTCCAGGCCCTTGCGGATGTCGTTGGAGTAGATGTAGCCGTTGTAGTAGTACGCGGACCAGGAGCCGCCGCCGGTGAGGGTGTCGGCCGACAGCGGGCCGCGCTCGAAGTAGCCGATCTCGCGCGGGCGGGCGGAGTCGGTGAAGTCCCAGACCGACACGCCGCCCTGGTACCACGCCTGGACCATGACGTCGCGGCCCCGGACCGGGATCAGCGAGCCGTTGTGGGCGACGCAGTTCTCGGTGGCGGCCTGGTAGCGGGGGATCTTGTAGTAGCCGCGGAAGACGAGCCGGCGGCCGTCGCCGCGGCCGACGATGTCGTAGATGCCGTCGGCGCCGCGGTCCGGACCGGTCTGCGCGTCGCACGTGGCGGCTCCGCCGCCGCCGAGCTCGTCGGTGAACACCACCTTGTCGCCGCGCTGGTTGAAGGTGGCCGAGTGCCAGAAGGAGAAGTTCGCGGTGTCCTCGACCCGGTCGATCACCCGCGGCCTGGCCGGGTCGGAGATGTCCAGCAGCACGCCGTCGCCCATGCAGGCGCCCGCGGCCAGCTTGAGCCTGGGGAAGCTGGTGAGGTCGTGGCAGCCCGACGTCGGGACCATGTCCGGCTTGGCGGGGTCGCCCGGGTTGCCGCCGTCGGGGAAGAACACCGGGAAGTCGGTCACCGCGGCCTGTTCGGGCGCCCGCCGCGGCACCTTGACGACGGAGATGCCGTCGTGCGGCGGCCGGCAGTCCGGGAAGTCCGGGCTCGGCGCGTACGAGGAGACGTAGACGTAGACGTCGTCGCGGCCGGGCACCAGGGTGTGCGTGTGCGAGCCGCAGGCGGTCTCGACGGCGGCCACGTACCGCGGTTCGCGCTTGTCGGTGATGTCGAAGATCTTCATGCCCTCCCAGGAGGACTTCTCGGTCGCCGGCTGCGTGGTGCTGGCGCAGGAGTCGTCGCTGCGGGAGGAGTCGGTGGACAGGAACAGCAGGTTGCCCGACACCGATACGTCGTTCTGGGAGCCGGGGCACAGCACCTGACTGACCGTCTTCGGGGCCCGCGGGTCGCTGATGTCGTAGATCACGAAGCCGTCGTAGTTGCCGGCGAAGGCGTAGTGGCCCTGGAAGGCGAGGTCGGAGTTGGTGCCCTGGAGCGCCTGCTTGGGGACGTTGGCCAGGTGGCGGACGTTGTCGCTGTGCACGACCTCGTCCACGCCGGGTATCCCGCCGTCGGCGACGGGCGCCCGGACGCGGGCCGCCTCGTCCCGGGTCACCGGGTGCGGCGCCGGGCCGCCGGGGCCGGGCGTGGCCGCCGCGGGGGCTGCCGCCAGCAGGGAGGCCAGCAGGCCCAGGGATGCGGCCGCCGCGCCGTAGCGTCCGCGGCGGCCGGGATGTCTGCGGTGTCCGGGCCGTGCCCGGAGTCGAAGCCACGGCTTCACTGCGCCTCGCAAGGGGTGTGGGGAGGATCGTCGTCTCGCGCGTTCGACGGCCCGGCCCGGCGGGGACCGTCGGTCCAACCGCCCTGGGAGACCGGGGCCTTGGGCAGTATCACCTGTTCCATGTACACAACAACACGGGGCAACACACATGTCACGTGCTTTTTCGCCGCCGGCCGTCCACGGACGTGCTACTACGGTCTGACACACGCCCCCACCCCAGGAGGTCCACGGTGCCCGGACGCCGCACGACGACCCGCTCCGGACGGCTCGCGGCCGCGGGCGCCCTCGCCGCCCTCGCGCTCGTCCTCGCCGCCTGCGAGGACGGCGGCGGGAAGGGCGGGGAGGGAGCGCGGGGCGCGGGCGGGCCCTCGGTGATCGCGCCGGGCAGACCGGGCGAGGCGGCGCGGCGGCTGCCGCCGGAGAAGGCGCGCGAGGCCGTGCGGGACGACACGCCCAACTCCGCGGACCTCGCCTACGTACGCGGCATGATCGAGCACCACCGGCAGGCCCTGACCATGACCGCCCTGGTCCCCGACCGGGGCGCCTCCGCGCGGGTCAGGCTGCTCGCGGAGCGCATCGCGGCGAGCCAGCGGCCGGAGATCGCGGCCATGGAGGGGTGGCTGCGCGAGCGCGGAGCCGCAGACAGGTCCGACGGGCACGAAGGGCACGGCGGCGGGCACTCCGGGCACGGCGCGATGCCCGGCATGGCCTCGCCGCGGCAGCTCGACGCGCTGCGCGCGGCCCGCGGGGGCGACTTCGACAAGCTCTTCCTCACCCTGATGGTCAACCACCACCTCGGGGCGGTGTCCATGGCCACGCAGGTGCTGTCGGAGGGCGACAACGCGCGCGTGGAGGAGATGGCGAACAACGTGATCGCCGAGCAGAGCGTCGAGATCCAGCGGATGCGCCGCATGATGTAGGGCGTGCCGGACGGGTCAGGACGGCCGCGCGCAGCCGCGACACGCCGCCGCAACGCCCGCGAAATCAACAGAATGTGTAAGGCGTCTACGGTCACGTCGTCTCGTCCGTCGTCCCCGGCCGTCCGTCGTCCCCGGCCCGGCTAAGGAGCAGCACAGCCATGACGCCCGCACGCCACCCGGTCGACGAGGTGCCGCCGGCCGGCCGGCTCGCCGCGCTCGGCCTCCAGCACGTCCTGGCCATGTACGCCGGCGCCGTCGCCGTGCCGCTGATCGTCGGCGGCGCGCTGAAGCTCCCGGCCGCCGACCTGGCCTACCTGGTCAACGCGGACCTGCTGATGTGCGGCGTGGCCACCCTCCTGCAGTGCGTGGGCGTGTGGCGGTTCGGCGCCCGGCTGCCGGTCATGCAGGGCTGCACCTTCGCCGCCGTCACCCCCATGGTGCTGATCGGCACCGGCGGCGGCGGACTGCCGGCGGTCTACGGCGCGGTGATCGCCTCCGGGCTCGCGATGGTCCTGCTCGCGCCGGTCTTCGGACGGCTGCTGCGCTTCTTCCCGCCGCTGGTGACCGGCACGGTGATCCTCGTCATCGGCCTGACGCTGCTGCCCGTGGCGGGCAACTGGGCCGCCGGGGGCCAGGGCCGGGACGACTTCGGGGCGCCGCGGAACCTGGCGCTGGCGGGCGGGGTGCTCGCCGCGATCCTGGCGGTGCAGCGGTTCGCGCCACCGCTCCTGGCCCGGGTCGCGGTGCTGGCGGGCATCGCGGCGGGCACGGTGGCGGCCGTGCCGCTGGGCCGCGCCGACTTCTCCGGGGTGGGGGACGCCCGCTGGGCCGGGGTGTCCGAGCCCTTCCACTTCGGTGCGCCGTCGTTCGAGGGCGGCGCCGTCGCGGCCATGCTGGTGGTGGCCCTGGTGACCATGGCCGAGACGACCGGCGACCTGGTGGCGGTGGGCGAGCTGACCGGGCGCGAGGTGGACGCGCGGCGGCTGGCCGACGGGCTGCGCGCGGACGGCGTCTCCACGGCCCTCGGCGGGGTGTTCAACACCTTCCCGTACACGGCCTTCGCCCAGAACGTCGGCCTGGTGGGGCTCACGCGCGTGCGCAGCCGGTGGGTCGTGGCGGCCGCGGGCGGCATCCTGGTGCTGCTCGGGCTGCTGCCCAAGCTGGGCGCGCTGGTGGCCGCGGTGCCCGTGCCGGTGCTGGGCGGGGCGGGCCTGGTGATGTTCGGGACGGTCGCCGCGAGCGGGCTGCGGTCGCTGGCGGGCGTGGACTTCCGCGAGGGCCACAACCTGACCGTGGTCGCGGTGTCGGTGGCGGTGGGGATGCTGCCGGTCGGGGTGCCGGGGATCTACGCGCGCTTCCCCGACTGGTTCCAGACGGTGATGAACAGCGGCATCAGCGCCGGCTGTGCGACCGCCGTCGCCCTGAACCTGCTGTTCCACCACCTGCCGTCCCGTGCCTCCCGCCCGGCGCAGCACTCCGGCGAGGCGGCCGCCCCGGACGTGGCGGCCGGCGGGCACCCGTGACGGCCGGCCGGGCGCGGCCGGCGGGCACGGTGTGAGCCACTAGAGTGACGTACCGTGGTCGCACAACCCTTGCAGGACATCGTGGAAGCCGGCTGGGCCAAGGCGCTGGAGCCCGTGGCCGGACGCATCGCCGCCATGGGCGACTTCCTCCGCGCGGAGATCGCCGCGGGCCGCACCTACCTCCCGGCCGGGCCGAACGTGCTGCGCGCCTTCCAGCAGCCGTTCGACGAGGTCCGGGTGCTGATCGTGGGTCAGGACCCCTATCCCACGCCCGGGCACGCCGTGGGGCTCAGCTTCTCCGTCGCCCCGGACGTGCGTCCGCTTCCCGGCAGCCTGGAGAACATCTTCCGCGAGCTGCACGCCGACCTCGGCCTGCCGCGGCCGTCCACCGGCGACCTGACCCCGTGGGCCGAGCAGGGCGTGCTGCTGCTGAACCGGGCCCTGACGACCGCTCCGCGGCGGCCCGCCGCGCACCGCGGCAAGGGCTGGGAGGAGGTCACCGAGCAGGCCATCCGGGCCCTGGCCGCGCGCGGCAGGCCGCTGGTGTCCGTGCTGTGGGGCCGCGACGCGCGGAACCTGCGGCCGCTGCTGGGCGAACTGCCGGCCGTGGAGTCCGCGCACCCCTCCCCCATGTCCGCCGACCGCGGCTTCTTCGGCTCACGCCCCTTCAGCCGGGTCAACGACCTGCTCGTACGGCAGGGGGCGCAGCCGGTGGACTGGCGGCTTCCGTGACGCTTCGGGACCCTCCCGCCACCGGCGTCCCCGGTCCCGCACCGGCGTCACCTGCGGCGGGTAGTCTGCCCGCCATGACGACGCATCCGAACACTCCTGCGGGTTGGTACGCCGACCCGCAGGGCACGCCGAACCTGCTGCGCTGGTGGGACGGCGCCCAGTGGACCGAGCACACCCACCCCGGCCAGCCCGGTCTGCCCGGCCAGGCCCAGGCGCCGTACGCCCCGCCGCCGGTGGCCGACCCGGCGAAGATCCAGCGGCAGGTGCAGCAGCAGGCGAAGGTGGCGCCGGCCGGCCCGGGCGGGGGGACGCTGTTCACCGAGCCGGTGCTGGTGGTGAACCAGAAGGCCAAGCTGATCGAGCTGACGAACGAGTACGGGGTCTTCGACCAGCACGGCAACACCCTCGGCTCGGTGGTGCAGGTGGACCAGTCCACGCTGAAGAAGGTGGCGCGGTTCGTCTCCAGCCTCGACCAGTTCATGACGCACCGGCTGGAGATCCGCGACGTGCACGGGCAGCCGCACCTGGTGCTCACCCGGCCGCGCAAGTTCGTGAAGTCCCGGGTGGTCGTGGAGCGGCCGAACGGGCAGCCGGTCGGCGAGATCGTGCAGCAGAACGTGTTCGGCAAGATCAACTTCTCGATACAGGCGGGCGGACACGAGGTCGGCGCCATCAAGGCCGAGAACTGGCGGGCCTGGAACTTCGCCATCGTCGACCACACCGGCGCGGAGATCGCCCGGATCACCAAGACGTGGGAGGGCCTGGCGAAGACCATGTTCACCACGGCCGACAACTACGTCCTGCAGATCCACCGCCAACTGCCCGACCCGCTGCTGAGCCTGGTGGTGGCCACCGCGCTCACGGTCGACACCGCGCTGAAGCAGGATGCCCGCGGCTTCGGCTGAGCCGGGCGGCGCGCCGTACGGGCCCGTCGGCGTGCTCGGCGTGGACTCGGGCGGCTCCGGGGTACGGGTCGCCGTCGCCCGCCGTACGGGCGGCCCCGGCGCGTACCGCACCGGCGAGCCGGTGACCTGGTCCTGCCCGGATCCGGCGGCGGTCGGCGGCCGGGGCATCGACGCGGCCGGGCTGCTGGCCCGCGTGGTGCCCGCCGCGCGGGCGCTGCTGCGCGAGGCCGGGGTGCGCCGGCTGGACGCCGCCTGCGTGGGCGCCGCGGGGATGGCCACGCTCGGCGACGACCTGCGCGTCACGCTGCCGGGCGCGCTGGCCCGGGAGTTCGGCGTGCGGCGCCTGGCGCTGGCCGCCGACGCGGTGGCCGCGTACGCGGGGGCGCTCGGACAGCGGCCGGGCGCGGTGGTGGCGGGCGGCACGGGCCTGATCGCCCTGGGCGCCGGTATTCCCGGCGGCGGACCGGAAAACGGCGGGCCGGGAAACGGCGGGCCGGACAGCGGCGCGCCGGACGGCGGCTCTCCCGACGGCGCGGGAGCGCCCGCGGGCGGCTGGCGGCGCGCCGACGGCTGGGGGCACCTGCTGGGCGACTGCGGCGGCGGGGCGTGGATCGGCCGGGCGGGCCTGGAGGCGGCCCTGCGCGCGTACGACGGGCGGGACGGCGGGTCGCGGCCGCTGCTGGACCGCGCGGAGGCGGTGTTCGGCCCGGCGGGCGAGCTGCCGGGCAGGCTCTACCCGCGCGCCGACCGGCCCGCCGTGCTGGCCTCGTTCGCGCCCGAGGTGGGCCGCTGCGCCGAGGCCGGGGACCCGGTCGCGCGG
>NZ_JAVSCF010000182.1:0-13251 GCF_031932565.1 Streptomyces sp. B1866 | reverse complement strand
CTCGCCACGATTGGCGATCAGGACCTTATGCATGGTGTCTCTTCCTTTGCCTGAAGTCCGATTGTCCGTTCGGTCGCCGCCCGCTCGGCCGGGCGTTCGGGTATCGCCCGCCCGGCAGGCCGCCGCCCCCGGAAACGGTGGCGGCGCAAGTCCGGGGCCGTGCTCCCGGGACTACCCCAGGGCCCGCTTGAGGAAATCCAGTACGACATTCGCGTATGCCTCGGGATCCGTTTGAAGACCGAGCAGGTGTTCGGCATTCGGCAGCACGTGCGTCTCCGCCTGCGGGAATCGCTCGGCGAGCGCGTCGACGGACGACGGCGGCACGATCACGTCGCGCTCCCCTGACATGAACAGCAGGGGGATCTGAGCGAACTTGCCCACCGCGGGCGGCGGCCACTGGGCCCGCACCATGGCCATGCCCAGGTTGCCCAGCACGCTGGTGACCACCGAGCGTGACGGCTCGCCGCTGAGCAGGGCGGGCAGCGGCAGCTCCTTGGCCTCCAGGAACCGGCGCAGCAGCGGCGGCACGTCGTGGCCCGGGCCGCTGTCGCAGACGAGCGCGTCGACCTCGAAGCCCTCGTGGGTCAGGGCCCACATGGACGAGAAGCACGAGAACGAGAAGCCGTAGACGGCGATGCCCGCAGAGCCGTACCCCCGGCGCAGCCGCAGGTAGGACACGATGGCGGTGATATCGCTCGCGAACCGGTCGCCGAGGCCGACGAAGGAGCGGTCGTCGCTGCTCGACCCGTGGTTGCGGTGGTCGAACAGGCAGACGGTGTAGCCGGCGTCGTGCAGGAACTTGGCGTGCGCCAGGCTGCGGCCCTTGTTCATCCCCAGGCTGTGGCCGACGATGACCACCCGTTCGTCCGACCCCGGGCACAGCCAGGCGTGGACGTACTTGCCCGAGGTGAAGGGGATGCGCAGGTCCACGTAGGGCAGGCCGAAGTCGCGCGGGTGGCCGTGCTGGGCGCGGTTGCGCGGGTGGAAGGCGAGGTAGGCCAGCGAGACCCCGTACAGCGGGGCGACCGGCAGGGCGACGGCCGACAGCGCGAGGGACTTCAGCGAGGAGCGCCGCGCCGATGTCTCCCGGGAATCGGGCATGGGCGTCCTCCTTGAGTGGAAGGGAGGTCCGACGGGACTCAGGGCAGCCTCACAGTGATTCGGGACGGGCGGGGCCCGCCTTCACCCACAGCCTCCCGCGTGCCCCTGGTCTCCGGACCGGGCGCCTGCGAAGTCCGTGGGGGACGACTTCAGGGGGTCGGGCTGCGGCTGCTGCTCCGCCTCGCCCCGGGCGCGGACCGAGCGGACCGACGCGACGAACGCCGGAAGCCTGTCCACACCCCAGAACTTGTCGTAACCATGCGTGAAGAACGGGACGCCGAAGGCCCCGTCCCGGCTGAGGGCGAGCAGCGCCTCCAGCCCGCGCCCGGTGCGCAGGTCCTCGTCGTCGGCCGCACCCGCCATCGAGTCGGCCGGGAGCCCGAGGTCCCGGGCGAGCGCCGCGACCGTGTCCCGGTCGCAGATGTCCCTGCCCTCCTCCCAGCGCGCCTGGTAGACGCGCTCCACGTACTCGGCGCCGCGCCCGTGGTCCTGCGCGACGAAGTACGCCAGGTGCGGCACCTCCCAGACCGGGTCCCGGTCGACCGGCCAGGCGACGGCGAGCCCGCGGTCGCAGGTCAGCCTGCGCACGTCCTGGAGGATGTAGAGGTGTTTCGCCCGCGTCATGGCAGCATACGGAAATCTCTCGCCGTTCTCGATCACGAGCCGCTCGCTGTCCGCGTCCGGCTCCCACCACGGGTGCCATGTGACCGCCTTCGCGACATCCGGATAGCGATCCATCAGGTCACGATAGGCTATCCAAGAGTACGGGCTGCGAAAATTGAAATAAAAGCGTGGCAGCTTCCTGCTCCCACCGGTCATGATCGCCTCCGTTTCCCGGCTCCCGGCCGAATCCGCCGCCTCAGATGACGATCCCGCCGTCGACCTGGAACACCGCACCGGTGACGTACTCCGCTCCGGCGAGGTACGCCACCATGTCGGCCACCTCTTCGGGGCGGCCGAACCGGCGGAGTGGAATGTTCTTTTCCGCCTGCTTCCTGACCTTGTCCGGCAGTTTCGCCGTCATATCCGTCTCGATGAAGCCCGGCGCCACCACGTTGGCCCGGATGCCGTAGCCGCCGACCTCCTTGGCGAGGGACTTGGTGAAGCCGATGATCCCGGCCTTGGACGCGGCGTAGTTGGCCTGCGTCGCGCTGCCGTGGACCCCGGCCACGGACGAGACGTTGACGATGCACCCGGACCTGCGCTTCATCATGCCGAAGACGACCGCCCGGCACAGGTGGTACGTGCCGTCCAGGTTGACGTCGAGGACGTGGCGCCACTCCTCCTCGGTCATGAGCAGCAGCGGGTTGTCCCGGGTGACGCCGGCGGAGGTGACCACGACGTCGACCGGGCCGAACCGGTCCTCGGTGAAGGCGACGAGGTCGCGCACGGCGCCGAGGTCGGTGACGTCCGTCCGGCGGCCCGCCACCCGGCCGCCGCCGCGCTCCGCCGCCTCGGCCGCCTCGGCCGCCTCCACTTCGAGGACCTTGGCCGCGTCCGCGTCCGCGCGGTAGCAGAACACCACGTCGTAGCCGTCCCGGGCGAGCCGCAGCACGGTGGCGCGGCCGATGCCGCGCGAGCCGCCCGACACCAGCGCGACCCGCCCGCCGGCCGCGCCGACACCGACGCCGGCGGCGCGGACGGCGCCGGTGACGCCGGTGGCGTCACCGGCCGTGTCGCCGGACCGATCGCCGGACCGATCGCCGGACCGATCGCCGGACATGTTGCCGGGCATGTGGCATTCCTCCCCTTCCGACGGCTCCGACATGTCCGACGTTACGGCACCGGGTGACGCTACGTCACGGTGGTACCGGCCCGTCGCGCCGCGGTGCGCGGCAACTGCTCGGCCGGTCGCATGGTCACCACCAGGCGGCCCACCTCCAGCACGGTCTCGTCGCCGACCACGCTCTCCCCCTGGACCACGAACGTCTCGCCGATCACCCGGGCCAGCTCCACCCGGTGTTCGACCACGTCACCGGGGATGACCGGCCGGTGGAAGCGCACGTCGGACAGGCCGCCGAGCAGCATGGCGTGCCCGCTGAGCACGTCCGGATTGGGATCCTCCCAGGCGACGAGCACCCCGGCGACGTGGCACCACGACTCGACCAGCACCGTCCACGGATAGTGGTACGCCTCGTCGGCCGCCTCGTCCGGAACGCCCTGGTACCAGGGCTCGTTGCAGGTGATCGCCTTCAGCCCGCGGGCCCGCTCGCCGGGCACCAGCTCGGTGACCCGGTCCACCAGCAGCATCGGATAGCGGTGCGGCAGCAGCCGCTTGATCTCCCGTATCGTGATCATGGAACGAGCGGTGCCCTTCCCGCCTCGAACCGCAGCCGCACCTGCGCCGCCTGGCCGCGCTCGGTCGCGGCGACCGCCCGGCACCGCCACGCCTCGCCGTCCCGCGACCAGGTCAGCTCGGTCGTCAGCACGTCGCCCGGATAGACCGGACTGGTGAAGCGCGACGACTCGATGGCCGCCAGCCGCCACCGGCCCGCCGGGTCGGGCAGCGTGGCCAGGGCGCTGTGGTGCACGTACTCCACCACGCACACACCGGGAAATATCGGGAATCCGGGATAGTGTCCGGCGAACACCTGTTCCGCCTCGTCGATCCGGACCACGGTCCGGGCGGGCTCGTCGGGGGTGCCGGACCACACCACCTCCACCGTCCCGTCGACGGGCGTACACGCGGGGGGCACCACGTCACTTCTCCAGCTTCGCGGCGAGGAGTTCGTAGACCTTCCGCAAGCAGGTCACCTGCTTTATCTCCTGCTCGTGGAGCTTGACGGCGTACTTCTTCTCCAGCACGACCATGACCTCCAGGGCCATCAGCGAGTCGACGCCCAGCGTCTCCACGAAGTCGGCGTCGTCGGTCACCTCCTCCACGTCCACGTCGAGTACGTCCGCGACGAAAGCGCGCAGATCCTCCAGATCCAAGGCGGCGGTGACTTCGGCCATGGGTGCTTCTCCTTTCCTGCGGGGTCTGACGGCTTCGGGTGGGGGGCTGGTCGGGCGCCGGCCGGGCGCGCGGGCCGCCGCTAGGGGCGGCCCGCCACGGTCCGCAGCAGCGCCGCGCCCACCACGCCGTCCCGGTCGACGGTCGTGACCAGGGCGGGGCTGCCGGGGGCCGCGTCGCCGCGCTCGGCCAGGGCCAGCACGGCGGCCACCTGGAAGGCCGCCGACGCGGCGCAGGTGTCGCCGATGCACGCGGCCGGGGTGACCCGGGCGGGCTCGCGGCCGCCGAGCGCGTCGGCCAGGGCGGCCCGTTCGGCCCGCCCGCGCGCGCCCGGCTCGCCCGAGTCGGCGACCGCCCACACCGCCGCCGGATCCGTGCCCGTACGCGCCAGCAGCCGGCCCAGCACCTCGGCGAGCACCGGCCGTACGTCCCCGGGCTCGGCGGCGAAGCCGAACTCCACGCCCGCGACCTCGGCGATGCCCCGGCCGTGCGCCCGCGCGGCGGCGGCCGGCTCCAGCAGCCACACGGCGGCGCCCTCGCCCAGGACGGCCGCGTCCGCCTCCCGCGCTGCGGTGCCGTCCGCGCCCCCGGTGCTCTGCTCGTCGTCGGCGTCCCGCGCGTGCCACTCCAGCCACGCGCGGGCCGAGGAGAACTCCTCCACCGCCCCGCACAGCACGGCGGCCGCCCGGCCCGCGCGCTGGAGCCGCAGCGCGTACTGGAGCGCGAGCAGGCCGGTGGCCCTGCCGCCCGCGATGGTGGTGTTCGGGCCCTTCAGGCGGTGCCAGATGGCGGCCTGGCCGGCCGCGAAGTTCATCACCGTGCCGGGGAAGCGGGCCGGGTCCACGAAGAACGGCCGCTCGCCGACCAGCGAGTCGCGGGTGAAGTCCATGATGCTCTGCACGCTGCCCGCGCTGGTGCCCAGCGCCAGGCCGGTGTCCTCGCCGACGCCCGGCAGCCGCTCGCCGCCGTCCGGGCCGCCGGAGCCGTTCCCGCTCGCGGGCCCACCCGTGCCCAGCAGCTGGCACAGCGCCGACAGCGCCAGGCCGGTGGCCCGGTCCAGGGAGCGGGTGCCCTTGCGGCCCAGGGCCTGCTTGATCTCGAAGCCCGGCACCAGGCAGGCGCTGCGGTACGGCACGGACCACTCCTCGGGGTCGAGCGGCGTGCCCGCCGGGCGCCCGGACGCCAGCCCGGAGGCGAAGTCGGCCCCGGACAGGCCCCAGGGCGACACGGCGGCCCAGGCGGAGATGAGCGGGCCGCCGCTGTCGGTGGCGAAGACCATGGGTCGGTGTACTCCTTCGATAGTGGCAGGAGGGCGAGCGGGGGTACGGGCGGGCTCCCGGACCCCGGCGGAGGTCCCCGGGACACGGCCGACGAGCGTACGGCCGACGGAAGCGCGGGTTCCGGGCGCGGCGGGGCGCGGGCCGGGGGTCACCAGAACCACACCTCCTCGTAGCGCGGCCAGCTCGACGCCAGGGCGCCGCCCGGCAGCACGCGCACGCCCGGCAGCAGCCGCCCGGCGGCGCTGCGGCCCAGCGCGGCCAGGCAGGGCTCCTCGACGAGCACGGCCACCCCGGCGGCCAGGGCGGTGCGGACCAGGGCGCGCGGGTCGGTCCGGGTGTCCAGGTCGCGGCCGCCCAGGCGCACCGGCGGCTCGTCGCCCGCGGGCTGGAGCGCGTAGCTGGCCGCGAGCCCGCGCAGCGCCAGGTCGACGCCGCCGCCGCTCTGCCGGTGCAGCTGCGGGACGAGGGCCAGTACGTCGGCGTACTGCCGCTCGACCGAGCCCCGGTAGGCCCGTTCGACCATCACCAGCCAGCGGCCGGACGCGGCCGTCCCGGCGGCGGCCTCGGTGCCGGGGCGGGCTCCTGTGTCGGGCACGGCTCAGGCCACCCCCAGCGACAGCGACTTGCCCGCCGCCCGCACGTGGTCGGCGAACCGGGTCAGCGGGCGCCTGCGCACCCGGGCGATCTGGTCGCCGGTGCCCCGCTCGTCGCAGCAGAAGCCGCACACGTACCAGTGCAGCCGGTCGGGGTAGCCCTCCAGCAGGCCGCGCACGACGGCGGGCGGGGAGGGGTACTCCCGCTCCCAGTCGCCGAAGTGCCGGGGCTTGGCCTCGCCCAGGCCGGCCCAGGTCAGGCGGGTGGCCTCGCCGCAGGCCCAGACCTGCACGCGGGCGCCGCGGTCCAGCAGCGCCTGGGTCAGCCGCAGCGCGGAGGTGATCAGCTCGGTCTGGTACGGGGCGCCGAGCAGCTTCAGCAGGATGTCGGCGGGCGGGACGGGCCGGGCCATCAGTGCCACACCGCCCGCACGCGCGGCTGGAGCAGCTTGGCGGCCACCTCGTCCATCTCCACCAGCCGCGACGCGCTCAGCAGGTCGGCGGCGGGCAGCGCCCGCTGGGCGGCGGAGAAGGCGTCCACCCACAGCTCGCCGCCGCCGCGCAGGAAGGCCCGCACACCGCGCGAGGCGCCGGGCAGGGCGGCGGTCACGCCGTTCTCCACCAGGAACAGCACCACGTGGTGCCCGTCCCCGGCCAGTCGGGCCGCGTCCGCGACGAAGCGCTCGCACGCCGGTCCGGTCTCCGGCCCGCCGCTCTCGATCAGCAGGTGGTCGGTCATGGGCGGTCGTCCCCGGTGGTTATCGACTCCGGCACGGCCCAGTAGGGACGGTGCCGTCCGTAGGGGCCGCCCGCGGCGCCGGCCGCCTCGAACGCCTCGGCCAGGAAGCCCAGGACGCGCCGCTCGTACTCGGCGGTGTCGAAGCGCAGCCCGCTCAGGTGCGTGGCGTTGGGCGCCACCCAGAACTCGGCGCCAGGGTAGTGCCGGGCGGTGCGCTCCACCTCGGCGGGGCGTACGACCGCGTCGTGCGCCCCCGCTATGAACATCACGCGGGCCGGTACGGACCCGGGGTCGGGCGGCCAGCCCGCGGCGCCCAGCATGCGCAGGGCGGCGCGGCGGAAGGCGCGCTGGTAGGCGGCGAGCGAGCGCGGGGTGAGCAGCGCGGCCGGCAGCGTGCGGCCGCGCAGCGCCGCGAAGTGGCCGAAGCCGCCCGCCACGTCGAACCCGGGGCCGCCCTCGGCGACCACCGCGGCCACCGGCACGCGCGAGCGGGCCGCCGCCACCAGGGCCGGCCAGGTGGAGAACGAGAAGCCCAGGACGGCCAGCGATCCGCCCGCCAGGGCCGGGTCGGCGGCCACGGCGGCCAGCACGTCCTCCAGGTCGCGGGTGAACCGCTCGCCCATGTCCCGCCAGGCCCGGTCCCGGCCGCTCTCGCCGTGGTTGCGCAGGTCGTAGGCGACGACGTGGTGGCCCGCGCGGTGCAGCAGCTCGATGTGGCCGAGCACGGTGGCCTTGGTGCGGCCCATGCCGTGGCAGACCACGACGGTGTGCGGGCCCGCGCCCGGCACCACCCACGCGCGCAGCGGTATGCCGTCCCGGGACGCCGTGACCGTGCGGGTGCGCACCGGCAGGCCCCTGGCCGCGGGCGTGCGGGCCCGGCCGGCGGGCAGCGGCGGGTGGTAGACCTGGTAGGCGTGCGCGGCCCCGTAGGCGGCCGCGGCGAGCGCGGCCAGCGGGGCCGGCAGCGGGGCGGGCGGGCCGCCCGGGCGCCGCCGCGGCAGGCCGAGTGGGGCGCGGGGCGGCCGGGTGCGGCGGGCGTCCGATGCGGTCATGGCTTCCGTGTCTTTCGTCTTTCCGGGGTTTTTTACGGTTTCTTGGGGGTTCTTGGGTGTCTTGCGGCCTTCTCGGGTCTTCGCGGTCTTTTCTGGCTGTTTTTCGGGAGTTTTCAGCGAGTTGTCGGGGGGCTTGGGGGCCGTACGGCGGGTCCGCGGCCCGCGGGGCGGTCGGGTCCGGGCGGTCGGGTCCGGGCGGTCGGGTCCGGGCGGTCGGGTCCGGGCGGTCGGGTCTGGGCGGTGCGGGCGCNCCGGGCGGTCGGGTCCGGGCGGTCGGGTCCGGGCGGTCGGGTCTGGGCGGTGCGGGCGCCGGCCCGGCGGTACGGGGTGCGCGGCCCGTGCCCGCCCGGCGCGGCGCGGCCGCGGCGACGGGGGTCAGGCCGTGAGGATCTCCCCGCCGTCCACCCCGATCACGTTGCCGGTGATCCACGAGGAGCAGGTCTGGGAGAGCAGTAAAACGGCCTCGGCCACGTCCTCCGGCCGGGTGAGGCGGCGGTGCGGGTTGACGCCTCTGGCGTACTCGGCGAGCCGTTCGCTGCCGGGGATGCGCTCCAGGGACGGGGTGATGGTCAGGCCCGCGCGGATCGCGTTGACGGCCACGCCCCAGGGGGCGAGTTCCAGGGCGAGCTGGCGCACGTGCGACTCCAGCGCGCACTTGGCGGCCGACACCGCGCCGTAGTTGCGGGTCACCTTGCCGGCCCCGGTGCTGGTCATCGCGTACACCTTCGCGCCCTCGCGGAGCAGCCCCGCGGCGAACAGGTCCTGCGTCCAGTAGACGAGGGAGTGCGCCATCACGTCGAGGGTCATGTTCATCTGGCGTGGAGTCATGCCCTCCTCGCCCTCGCCGGGCAGGAACGGCAGCAGGGTGCCGAAGGCCAGCGAGTGCAGCACGATCCTGATGCCCTTGTCCCCGGCCAGCTCGGCGAACCTCGGCACCAGCTCCTGCCGGGTGCTGGCGGCTGCGGCGTTGGCGTTGAAGAAGTGCGCCTGGACGCCCTGTGAGCGGATCTCCTCCCGCGCGACGGCGGCCTTCTCCTGCCCCTCCGCGGTGTCGAAGTGCACGCCCAGGACGTGCACGCCCTCGCGGCTCAGCTCGCGGGCCGTCGCGAGGCCCATTCCGCTGGACGCCCCCAGGATCAGGCACCAGGAACCCTCAAGCGACGTGGTCATCGTGACTTCCGTCCCCTTTCGCTCGCTGCCTCTTCCCCCGACTAACGGCTTTCCGCTGGTTCCGATGATGCTGGTGTCCCCGGTGGACCCGGTGACCTTTGGCCGGTTTCCGGCACGATGAGGCACACGGCCGCGTTACCTTCGGCCGCGGCCGTGACCACGGCGCGCGGCCGGCCGTCGCCGCCCTCCGGGCCGAGCGCGCCGGCGACCCGCAGCACCGGTGCCAGGCACCCGGCGCCCGCGGGCACGGTCCGCGCGCCCTCGCCCAGCGCGGCGGCCACCGCCCGGCCCACGGCCGAGTCGTCGAGCACGGCCGTGACGTCGAGGCCGTCAAGCCCGAAGGGGCCCCGGGGCGGGTACGGGCTTGACGGCGCGTACGGGCCGGACTGGCTGTACGGGCCGGACTGGCCGGGGCGGTCGTACGGGCCGTACGCGCCGCCGCCGGGCCCGAGGGCCGCCAGGGCGTCGGCCAGCAGCTCGCCGGCCGCCTCCGCCCCGCGCGCGGACGCCGCCTCGCGCGGGGGCAGGAAGAACGTGCGCACCGCCACCCGGCCGCGCGGCAGCCCGCCGCGCGCCGCCACCGCGCGCGCCGGCTCCAGCACCAGCGCCACGGCGCCCGCCTCGGAGGTCTTCGCGCCCGGCTCGTGCGGCGGCAGCGCCTCCTCGGTGGCCCCGGCCAGCAGCCAGCCGGCCCGGCCCGCGGCGACCGCGCGCAGGCCGGTCTGAAGGGCCTCCAGGCCGGCCACGCGCGGGCTGGTGAAGGTGAGGTTGAACGCCTTCAGCGCGTGCTCGGTGGCCAGGCGGCTGCCGAAGAGGTTGACGGAGAAGTACGGCGCGGTCAGCGGGCTCAGCTCGGCCGCGCCGGCGCCGATGACCGTGCGGTCCATCGCGTCGTGCAGGGCGGCGGCCGCGCTGTTGGTGCCCACGGCCGCGCCGCGCGCCTGCGGGTCGGCCGCGGTGAGGCTGCCCTCGCCCGCGTGCGCCAGCGCCCGCTTGGCCGCGGCCAGGAAGTACTGGGAGGCGGCGGGCAGGTACTTGTAGCCGCGCCGGCCCAGCGCGGTGCGGAAGTCGAAGCCGTCCGCGTCCACCACGCCGACGCCCGTGACGACCAGCGACCGCGGACCGCCAGCCCCAGCGGCGGTCACCGGGCCGCCTCGCGCAGCACCAGGGAAACGTTGTTCCCGCCGAACGCGTAGGCGTTGACCAGGCCGTACGGGCCGGTCGGGGGCGCGGCGCGGTCCGGCAGGGACAGCGCGCACTCCGGGTCGAGGGGGCCGACGGGAACATTGGCCGGGACCGTGCGGTGGTGCAGCACCAGCGCGGCGGCGAGCGCCGCGAACGCGCCCGCCGCGCCCCCGGTGTGCCCCACGAGCGCCTTCGCGCTGTAGACGGGCGTACGGGCCGCGGCGGCGCCCAGCACGCTGCCCAGCACCCGGCTTTCCACCACGTCGTTCAGCGCGGTGCCGGTGCCGTGCGGCACCACGAACCCGACCTCCTCGCCGGTCGCGCCCGCCTGGGCCAGGGCCTGCCGCATGGCGCGCTCGATCTGCTCGCCGCCGGGCTCGGGCGCGGTCGCGTGGTGCGCGTCGCAGCTCCACCCGGCGCCCGCCAGGCGCGCGTACCCCGGGCCCGCGCCCCTGCGCCGGGCGTGGGCGGCCGACTCCAGCACCAGGACGGCGGCGCCCTCGCCGAAGACCGTGCCCTGCCGGTCGGCGGCGAACGGCCGGCAGCGCTCGGGGTCGACGGCGCCCAGCCGGTTGAAGCAGCCGAGCGCCACGCGGGAGTACGCGTCGGTGCCGCCCGCGACGACCACGTCGGCCTCGCCGCAGCGGATCAGGTCGGCGGCGACCGACAGCGCGTACCCGCTGGCCGCGCAGGCGTTGCTCAGGCAGGTGCTCGGCCCGCGCGCGCCGAGCAGACCGCCGACCACGGACGCGGCGGGGAAGGCCGGCAGCCACCGGTCGGCGGCGGGCCGGGCGTCCGCGTCCGGCAGCCACCGCTCGTGGCGCGCCGCCGGGCCGGCTCCCGTCCGCTCGGCGCCTGCCAGTTCGACGGCTCGCCGCCGCTCGCGCAGGTCGGAGTCGCCCATGCCGCTGCTGATGGCGACGGCCACCCGCCGCGGGTCGACCCCGCGCAGGCCGTCCGCGCCGCCGAGCCCGGCGTCCGCGACCGCCTGCCGGGCGGCCTCCCAGGCGAACTGCGTGCCGCGCCCCAGCGGCAGGCCGTCGCACTCCTCGGGGCCGTCCGGCAGGTCGGCCTCGGGCACCAGGTACATCAGCGGCAGGTCCATGCGCGCGAGCGGGTCGGGCACCCGCCGCGGGGCCGGGCGCGGGTCGTTCATGCCGCGCCAGAACGCGTCGGCGCCCGAGCCCAGGCAGCTCAGCGCGCCGAGGCCGGTGACGAGTATGTCGTCCATCACGTGCCGCCCGGCTGGCCGGCCAGGGCCCGCAGGACCCGCTGGTCGAGGGAGGTCAGGCGCCAGTCGCGGCGGCCCTCGATCACCGCGTAGCCGTGCACGATGGAGCCCGTCGCGACCCGTCTCAGCCGCCGGCCCTGCACCGCGTAGCAGTCCATGCGGGCGGTGTAGGTGAAGTCCTTGAAGACCTCCTCCACGGTGAAGACCGTGTACAGCTCCTCCTCCATCAGCGCCTCGCCCAGCATCCGCAGCGAGGAGCGCGGCACCACCGGAATCCACCGGCGGTCGTCCAGCAGGCTGCGGATGGAGATGCCGCGGGCGGCCACGAAGCGGTCCTTGGCCTCCTCCATCAGCCGCAGGTAGCCGGACATCTGGAGGCGCTCGCTGAAGTGGCAGTAGGTGTACGGCACGGTCCACCGCCACGCGTACGCGTTGCGGCCGGCGGTGAGGGCGTCGAGCACCGCCTGCTCGCCCGCGCCGGAGGCCAGCGCGGCGGCCGCGGCGGCCGGCGGCGGGGCGGGCACGCCCGCCAGGTCGGCGCCCAGCCGGGGCACCGCGTAGGGCGCCAGCTCCGCGGGCACGTGCCCGGGGTCGCCGAAGAAGGTGTCCACGCGCAGCGACACGCGCGCGGTGGCGGTGGCCGCCTTGCGCCTGACCCCGTCCCGGACCACCCGCAGCGTCACCGTGAAGGCCAGCTCCCCCTCGTGCTCGCGGACGGCGGGCACCACCTCGGCCTCGGCCTCGTCGTCCATGTGCAGCGCGCGCAGGATGTGGGTGTCCAGGTCGACGACGTCCAGGCCGAGCCCCAGCTCCTCGTACAGCACCCGGGCGGACAGGCCGCAGCCGGCGAAGTGCACCAGCAGGGCCTCCTCCACCAGGTAGTTGACGTGCTTGAAGCCGATCCAGGTGCAGATGTTGGCGCCTTCGTAGCGCGGCCGGAGCCGGACGGTGGTGGTGTCCGTCACCAGCGACTTGACCAGGGACGGCGCGACGGGGGCTGTCATCAGGTGCACTCCATCGACGGAAGAGGCGCGTCCGGCCGGGGCCGGGCGGTGAGGGTGCGGAGGAAGCCGTTGACCGCGTGGGCGAAGTCCCCGGCGCGCTCGACCATGGTGAAGTGGCCGACGTCCGGCAGGATCCGCACGTGGGCGTCCGGCAGCGCCCGCCCCAGCTCCCGGGCGTCGGCGGGGAAGGCGGCGAAGTCCGTCTCGCCGCCGACGATCAGGAACGGCACGCGCAGCCGCCGCACGCGCAGCCGCGGCGTGTGCAGGTAGGTCTCGATGAAGCGCAGCCAGCCGTACGGGCCGACCCGGTCGCGGATCTTGCGGGCCATGGCGTCGCACAGCCGCTGGTCGAGGCTGCCGCCGGCGCTGACCCGCAGTCCGTCGGCGATGATGCGGTCGAACTCGTTGAGGTAGTACGACAGCGCCGCCCAGTCGAACCGGTCCTCCTGGGGGCGGTAGAACGGCGAGACCAGCACCGCGCCGCGCAGCGCCCGGCGCGCCGCCTCAGCGCCGCCGTCCCCGTCCAGCCAGGCCAGCAGCGCGTTGGCGCCGAAGGAGTGGCCGACGATCACGTCGGGGCCGCCGGGCACCTCGGCCACGGCGTGGTCCAGCCAGTCGGCGGCCGGCCGGCCGGACCAGCCGGTGACGCCGCAGCCGCGCCAGGGCAGCTCGGCCGTCCACAGCTCGCAGCCGGGGCCGGCCAGCGGCAGGAAGCGGTCCCACACGCGCGCGCTGCTGGCCAGGCCGTGCACGAGCAGCACGCGGACGGGGGCGGAGGACGCGGCGCCGTCCGGCGGGCCCGCGGCGGGGCGGGCGCGGCGCACGACGACGGGCTGCCTGGGCCTGGTGGAGGCGGTCACGCGGCGTCCTCCGGGGCAGTGACGTCCTCCGCGGCGGCGGCGGCCGGCGCGGAGGCGGCGGCCGCCGGTTCGGGGGCGGCGGC
>NZ_JAVSCF010000181.1:0-13259 GCF_031932565.1 Streptomyces sp. B1866 | reverse complement strand
GGCGGCGTGCTGCCGGAGCCCTCGGTGATCGTGAACTTCGCCAGGATGTTGTTCTGGCCCGGGTCCTGCGTGCAGGGCGCGAAGAAGTTGTCGTTGCCGTCGCCGTCGAGGTCCAGCGCAGCGCCGGTGTCGTCCCGCGCGATCATCGTCAGGTCCAGCGCGGTGACGTCGATGGTCGCGTCGCCTGCCTTGGAGAACTTCAGGTTCGGCGTGCTGCCCGCGGCGTGCAGGTCGAACGGCCCGGACTCGGGGACGTTCACCTTGTCGACGGTGATGGGGGGCTTCACGGTGATGTTGCCCTGCGGGGCGTGGACCGTGGCGGTGGCCTTGGCGGTGCCCTCCAGGGTCTTGGCACCCACCAGGTTGAGGCCGTTGGTGGTGTCGTCGTAGACCGTGTCAATGGTTTCGATCTTGAACGCGCCGGTGTTCTGGCCGACCGCGATCGTCTTCGGAATGTCCGACTTGATGCGGACCTTCAGCGGCTGCGAGTCGATCTGGGGGAACACACAGTGGTAGTTCAGCTCCAGCGACACCGGGTCCGCCGAGGCGGAGCCGGAACCGACGATGCTGATCATCGCGGCCGCAAGTCCAGCGGTCGCAGCGGCGGCCATGGCGGCTCGCGCCTTCGGCCTGACCGATATCTTGGCTCCCATGAGCTTCCTCTCGTGGCGCCCGAAACTGAGCGCGAGTTCCTCTCGCGCGTCCCGGCGAGAACAAATACTTGCGGAATTCGTCGTCGACCGACGTGTCCGAGCACGGTGAACTCCGGCACCGGGGCCGTGAAAGTTCACGGTTCCTACAGGGGGGTGACCGGCTCTGCCGCGGATCGGGGGGCCGTCCCGGCGGGGTCGGTTGAGTTTCCAGCCTGTAAACTACTGACGCCTATCGCGGTGGTCAAGAGTCGGACCGATGTTTTCCGGGGCAGCTCGGGGCCGGTGGGCGATTAATTCGGCTTCGGGTGTGGGAGTTGTCACAGTGGTGAGCAGCCTACTTCATGCTTTCATCGTGGGAGGCGAATACCACCGGACTGGCTCCGAGTGATGAAACGCCTGGTCGCATTACTCACTCAGGTGACAATTTTTCTGCGCGGGGTTTCCGGGCGGCAAGGCCGCCGGAAAACTGTTCCGAGCGCGTCTTGACCGTGGGAGACGGCCCTGAGTAGGTTGCCGACCCGAACTCTGCCGATCAGCAGCGCGATGGGGTATTTCTCAAACGGGACAGGAGAGGCAGTTCATGGGAGTCAAAGCAAGGCCGGCGAAGGCCAGGGCCGCGCTCGCCGCCGCATCCGTCGCCGTGGCGGGCGGCCTCGTCGCTGTCGTGGGGACGGGTGACGCCTCGGCCGACCCGGTCTCGGTGACCCTGAAGTACACTTGCCCCTTCCCGCAGGTCGACGACCAGCCGCTCACCGTCAAGATCGACAGCGACATACCCAAGTCGGTGGCGGTGGGGCAGCCGACCGGAGCCTTCAAGATCGACACTGTGTCGACGGTGAGCTCCAAGTCGGCCGAGGGCCTGAGCCTGATGCACGGCAAGACTCTGGAGGGCGTGGCGAAGGCGACCGCCGTCGCGCACGCGCCGCAGGGCGACATCGCCGTCAAGCCGAACATCCCGCTGGTGAAGACCGACATCCCGGAAACCGGCGAATTCCAGGTGAAAGCCAACGGCTCGACGCCCAGCCTGCGGTTCTCCAAGCCGGGCAGGGCCACCGTCACGGTGGAGGACATCGTCCTGTCGCTGACCCCGAGGGACGCGAACGGTGAGCTGACGGGCCTCGACACGTTCGAGTCCGAGTGCAAGCTCGACCCCGGCCAGAACAACACGCTGGCCACCATCGACATCACCGACCCGAGTGCGAGCGGCAGCCCGTCGGCCAGTTCGTCGCCGCCGGTCAGCTCGCCGCCGGTCAGCAGCCCTCCGGCCAGCTCCCCGCCGGTCAGCAGCCCTCCGGTCAGCTCGCCGCCGGTCAGCAGCCCTCCGGCCAGCTCCCCGCCGGTCAGCAGCCCTCCGGTCAGCTCGCCGCCGGTCAGCAGCCCTCCGGCCAGCTCCCCGCCCCCCGGTGGCGGCATCCGGTACGTCTTCGACCTGACCGGCAAGTCGCACATCGCCACCCCGAACGGTGACGTGGCGCTCAAGGGCGGCATCGACGCGCTGTTCGACCCGAAGACGGGCACGTTCAACTCCGACCTGACGCTGAACCCGACCAGCGGCAACTTCAGCATCCTGGGCTTCCTGCCCGCCACCGCCAAGGTCGACTTCGAGCAGCAGGGCAAGACCACCGGCACGCTCAAGGGCGGCAAGCTGGAGACGCACTCCACGATGTACGTCAAGCTGCCGGAGATCGCCGTGTTCGGCCTCCCGGTCGCGGGTGGCGACCAGTGCAAGACCGTCAAGCCCTCGGAGATCACCCTGAAGTCCACCCAGGACTTCTTCAACCCGCTCAAGGGCGGGCCGATCGCGGGCACCTACGACCTGGCGGCGATCCAGAACTGCGGCGGGCTGAACGACTTCGTCAGCCTCTTCGTCGCCGGCTCGGGCAACACCATCAACGCGAACCTCGCGCTGAAGAGCCACAGCTGAACCACCTGAGACGAGGGCCCGCCGGGACACCCCGGCGGGCCCTCACCGCTGTGCGGGACGCGGTCGCGGCCGCCGCGAGCACGGCTTTCCCGCGCCGCTTCCCTAAGCGTCTCGTCACGTCCATATGTCGATTCCTTTCGTTTCGGAAGTGGAAATCTCGGCCGTAATATCGAGCGAGGCTGATAACGGCGAGGAGGGCTCACCGAAGATCCGGTGAGCCCTCGTCCCTGTCAGGAGGATGCCGCGACAGGTCAGTTCGTGATGGTGAACTTCGCCAGGGTGTTCTTCTGGCCCGGGTCCTGCGTGCAGGGCGCGAAGAAGTTCTCGTTGCCGTCGCCGTCGAGGTCCAGCGCGGCACCGGTCTCGTCCCGAGCGGTCATCGTCAGGTCGAGGGCGGTGACGTCGATGTACGCGTCGCCAGCCTTGCTGAACTTCAGGTTCGGCGTGCTGCCCGCGGCGTGGAGGTCGAACGGCCCGGACTCGGGGACGTTCACCTTGTCGACGGTGATGGGGGGCTTCACGGTGATGTTGCCCTGCGGGGCGTGGACCGTGGCGGTGGCCTTGGCGGTGCCTTCCAGGGTCTTGGCGCCCACCAGGTTGAGGCCGGCGGTGGTGTCGTCGTAGACGGTGTTGACGGTGTCGATCTTGAACGCGCCGGTGTTCTGGCCGACCTTGATCGACGACGGGATGTCCGACTTGATGCGGATCTTCAGCGGCTGCGAGTCGATCTGGGGGAACACGCAGTGGTAGTTCAGCTCCAGCGACACCGGGTCAGCGGAGGCGGTGCCGACACCGGCGAACGCGAGCATGCCGACGGCGAGGCCCGCGGTCGTTACGGCGGCCAGGCCGGTACGGGTCTTCATTGAGCGCATGGTGACTCCCAAAAGCTTTCTCTCGTGGCGCCTGGAACGGTGCGCGAGTGCCTCGCGCGTCCCGGCGTAAACATCGGATTCCGCAATCGGCCGCGAGTCGGTCCACCAATGGTGCGCACGCCGACAACGGTCGAGAACGCGGAAGTCCGCTGTTCTTCGGGGGGTGGGAAAGCAGGCCCACCTGCCCAGTTCGGGCGAGCGTGTCCGAACTGAGCCGTGTGCGTTACCGACTTGTAAACTACCCATGGGGCGATGGGGGAGTCAAGACGTGTGCCACACACCTTTCGAGGCAACGGCCGGACTCTGTCGGGGAATTGACGCTTATCCTCGGGATTTGTCACCGGGGTGAGCGGCGGGCTTCTGCTGTTTGTGGGCGGGGTAGGCGGCCGGACAGACTTGGTCCGGATTGATGAAACCCGTTGCCGCCCCGCTCATCCGAGTGACAATTTTCTCCCGGGAAGTTTGCGGGGAGGCTCGCGCGTTCGGAGAGTTGTGCGGAGTCTTGACCGCTGGTAACGCGCTCAGTAGCTTGCCAGGACCACTCAACCGCTCCGGTAGCGAAGCGGGCGTTCTCCTAACGGGACGGGGTACATCGATGAGGTCCAAGGTCACGCCGAGAAGGGCCAGATACGCCGCGCTCGCCGCGGTGACGGTGGCCGCGGCAGGGGGCGTCGCGGGTGTGGTCGGGACGGGAACCGCCTCGGCGGATCCGGTCTCCCTGACCCTGAACTACACCTGCAACTTTCCGCAGATCGGCGAGGAGCAGATCAAGATCAAGATCAGTTCGGACATTCCGACGTGGATTCCGGTCAACACGTCGACGCCGAAATTCAAGATCAGCTCGGTGACCACGGTCAACGACGAGACCACCGCCGGCCTCGGCCTGGTGGGCGCCAAGTCGCTGGAGGGCGAGGCCAAGGCCAGCGCCACGGTGGATGTCCCGCAGGGCAAGGTGCCCGTCAAGCCGAAGTTCGTCATCGAGAAGACCGCGGTGCCCGAGTCCGGGTCGTTCGACGTCAAGGCCGACGGCTCCGCGCCCCAGCTGCGGTTCAGCAAGCCGGGCCCCGGCAGCATCGTCGTCGGTGACATCGACCTGGTCCTGACCGTGCGGAACGGTGCCGGCACGGTGATCGACCTGGACGACGACGGCGGCACGTTCACCGCGCCGTGCAAGCAGAACCCGGGGCAGAAGAACGCCCTGGCGAAGTTCACCATCACCACCGGCACCGTCCCGCCGAGCATCGAGCCGACCACGGAGGAGCCGAGCACCGACCCGACGACGAGCGAGCCGAGCACCAGCCCGCCGCAGACGACCCCCTCCGGCACGCCGTCCGACCCGCCGAGCGGGACGCCGAGTGACGGCCCGTCGGCCGACCCCTCGGACGCGCCGTCAGAAACCCCTTCGGCCGTCCCGACTGACGACGGTTCCGCCGGCGGCGACCCCGGCGGCGACCCCGGCGGCACCAGCGGCGGCACCAGCGGCGGCGGCGCGGTCGGCGGGAACGGCTGGGACGGCGGGAGCGGTACGTCCGGCGGAACGCAGCTCGGCGGCGGTACGCCGGTGGACTACGGCAGCGGCGGCTCGCTGGCCGCCACCGGCTCGGGAAGCACCAGCGAGCTGCTGTTCATGAGCGGCGCCGCGGTCGCGGCCGGCTCGCTGCTCTTCGGCTACCTGCCGCGCAGGCTCCGGCGCCGCGCGGGCGAGTCCGCCTGAGGCGAGCGGCGGGGGAGCCGCCGGGAAAGCGTCCAGCCGAGCCGGACGGCCCGCCGTCCGGCACCTGACGCGGAAGGCCGCGGCCCGGAATCCGTGGAGGGTTCCGGGCCGCGGCCATTCCGGGCACCGGCGGGATCGGCCCGGCGGAGATTCGTGTTTCGCTCCGTTGGCGGCCGGCCTGCCGAGCACTATTCCGCGGGCCCTGGATTCGCCCCGCACGGCGGCCCGCGCAATGGCGTTGCCGGGCCGGGACCCGGGAGGCGGGGGCATGGCGGCGGCAGGCGTTGTCGCGGCCCTCCCGGGGTGGTGAGGGCGGGCCCGGTGCTCGGTTCCTCGCCGTGCTGTCCGGACCGACTCCTGGAACGGTGGTGAGTTGTCAACCGTCACGGCGCGCCGGGGAGTCGAGGTCTGTACGGCACGCCTTCAGGGTTGGCGTCCGGCCCCGGCGAGGAATTGGCACGTGGCCTCTTGGTCTGTCACGGGAATGAGCTTGATTTGTTACGGGAGTGAGCCGGGCGCTACGCCCTTTTGTGCGTGACGGGACCGGTCGTATGCCGTCACCGCCGGTGACGCACCTGGCCGGAAGTGCCAAGAATGGACGCCCTTCGTGCTCACCTCTGTGACAAATTTCGGCTCCGGGTGGGTCCGTGACGCGCGGCCGCCCGGAAAGTTGTGCAATACGCGTCTTGACCGGCCAGTAACGTGCTGAGTAGCTTGCCAAGTCGAACTCAGCCGCTCGGTGACGAAGCGGGTGTTCTCGTAACGGGACGGGAGAGATCTTTCATGGGACGCAAGGCAACGTCGAGAAAGGCCAAATACGCCGCGCTGGCCGCCGCGACCGTGGCTGCGGCGGGGGGCGCCGCGACTTTGGCCGGGATAGGGACTGCCTCGGCGGATCCGGTCTCCCTGACCCTGAACTACCACTGTGTCTTCCCTCAGGTCGACTCGCAGCCGCTGAAGGTCCGGATCAGCTCTGACATCCCGAAGTCGATCGGGGTGAACCAGCCGACCGGCGAGTTCAAGATCGACACCGTCAACACGGTCTACGACGACACCACCGCCGGCCTCGGCCTGGTGGGCGCCACGACGCTGGAGGGCACCGCCAAGGCCACCGCCATCGTCCACGCGCCGCAGGGCAACGTCACCGTCAAGCCGAACATCACCGTCGAGAAGACGAACGTCCCCGAGTCCGGGCCGTTCGACATCAAGGCCAGCGGCAAGACGCCGAACATCCGCTTCAACAAGGCGGGTGGAGCGGACATCATCGTCACCGAGATCGTGCTGACGATGATCGCCCGGGACGCCGCCGGTGCGGCGCTCGACCTCGACGGCGACGGCAACGACAACTTCGTCGCTCCGTGTACGCAGGACCCGGGCCAGAACAACACCCTGGCCAAGTTCACCATCACCTCAGGGTCCGCCTCGCCGAGCGCCAGCCCGACCTCGGCCTCGCCGAGCGCCAGCCCGTCGCAGTCGCCGTCCGCGAGCCCTTCGCAGAGCCCGTCGCAGTCGCCGAGCGAGACCCCCTCGCAGACGCCGTCCGAGACGCCGTCGCAGACCCCGTCCGAGACTCCCTCGCAGACTCCGTCCGAGACTCCCTCGCAGTCGCCGAGCGAGACGCCGTCTGAGACCCCGAGCGAGACTCCCTCGCAGTCGCCGAGCGAGACTCCCTCGCAGACCCCGTCTGAGACGCCGAGCGAGACGCCGTCCGAGACTCCCTCCGAGACGCCGAGCGAGACTCCGTCCCAGTCGCCGAGCGAGACTCCCTCGCAGACCCCGTCCGAGACTCCTTCTCAGACGCCGAGCGAGACTCCCTCCGCCACTGCCTCGGAGACGCCGTCCGAGACCCCGTCCGCCACTCCCTCGGACTCCCCGTCCGAGACGCCCTCGGCCACGCCGACTGACGACGGCTCGGCCGGCGGCGGCACCGGTGGCAGCTCCGGCGGCACGGGTGGCACCGGCGGCGGCATCGGCGGCGGTACGAGCGGCGGCACCCAGACCGTCGGCGGCACCCCGGTCGACACCGGCAGCGGTGGCGCCCTCGCCAACACCGGCGCCGGGGACACCAGCGAGCTGCTGCTCATGAGCGGTGCCGCGGTCGCGGCCGGCTCGCTGCTCTTCGGCTACCTGCCGCGCAGGCTCCGGCGGCGCCAGGGCGAGTCCGCCTGACGGCCCGCCAGCAGTCGTGGCGGGGCTCCCGCTGGGAGTCCCGTCCCGAAGGGGAAAGGCCGTCAGGTGAGACGTCCACTTGACCTGACGGCCCGACACCCGGCGCCTGGGGGCGCACGGGGCCGCGGCCCGGAGCCTGTGGGGGGTTTCCGGGCCGCGGCGTTTTCCGGAAGGTCCCCTTCCGGGAAGGTCCGGTGTGCGACTGGTAAAAAAGGTGTTCCCAACCGCCGGTCGGCGGCTGCCGGGCCGTATTCTCCGCACCTCGGTTTATCGCTTCCCGTGGCCCGTGCAATCGATTGCCGGTGCGAAGTTCCGGGCGGTCGGCGGCGGGCGGTGCATAGCAACGCCCAGGCGTTCAAGTCGCCGCCCGCTTCGCGTTGTTCACCAGAAAGGTGTGGAACGCCCTTCTCGCCGCGGTGGCGGCGGCTCCGCCGTCCCGCCGGTGCCCCACCCGGCGGCGCCGTGCATTATCCGACTGGACGATCATGGTGTAAATGATCTTCGCCGCGTCCGGTATGCTGCCCAGGCCGGTCGTGGTCCCGTGGGCCGTGCACCGGCTCGGCTGCCGCTCCCACCTGCGCACCGACGCGAGGGCGGCCGGAGGGTCCGCCGCCCTGCGGGCGGTGGTCGCGCGGGACGGATGCCGGCGGGTGGATCACGAACAAGCGTTCCTCAGGGAAACGCGGATTTCATGGTTTGGTGGCGGAATGTCGCTCTGCGTGTCGTTTGCCTTACGTGATGATTCGTCGGCGGCCGATGCTCACGCGTCTCACTAAACCTTGTGAGTTCCTCATCACTTTGAAACGGAACCTTGACCGCGTGAGGGCCGCATAAGTAGCTTCCTGATCTAATGCTCAACCGATTCTGCGGGCCTTCCCCACCCCGCGTTCGAGAAATCGGAGCGACATGACGTCTCTCGCTCATCCCCCCACAGTCGTCATCGGGCTCACCCCGCTCGGCCGGCCGGACCCCCGGCTGGCCGCCGCTGTGTGCCAGGCGGGCGCTCTCGGCGTACTCGACCTCGGCACCGGTGATCGCGGGGCGCGCGAGGCGCTGGCCCTGGTGCACCGCTGGGTGCCCGGCCGCTTCGGCGTCCGGGTGGCCGAGGGGTGCGCCCTCACTCCCGCCGACCTGCCGGCCGAGGACGGGCCCCACACCGTCGTGCTGGCAGCCGGCGCCCCCTGGCAGGTCGCCGACCTGGCCGAAGACCACCACGTCCTGGTCGAGGTCGGCAGCCCCGAGGAGGCCGCCCGCGCGGCCGCCGACGGCGCGCACGGCCTCATCGCGCGCGGCAGCGAGAGCGGCGGCCGCGTCGCGGACCTCAGCACGTTCGTCCTGCTCCAGCGGCTGCTCGCCGACCCCGGCGTGACCCTGCCCGTGTGGGCCTGCGGCGGCATCGGGCCGCGCACGGCCGCCGCCGCCGTGCTCGGCGGCGCCGCGGGCGTCGTCCTGGACACGCAGCTCGCGCTGCTCGCCGAGTCCGGCCTGCCCGAGGAGACCGCCGCCGTCCTGCGCACCATGGACGGCACCGAGACCGCCGTCGAGGACGGCCGGCGGGTGCTGCGCCGCCGCGGCGCGCCCGCCGACGCCCCCGCGCTGCCCGTCGGGCAGGACGGGTTCCTCGCCGCCCGGTTCGCCGACCGCTGGCGTGACGCCGCCGGCGCCGTACGCGCCGTGCGCACCGCGATCGAGGAGGCCGCCGCCGACCCGGGCCCGGCCGCCGCGCTGCTGCGCCCCGGCGCCCCGATGGGCGAGGCCCTGGGCACCGGCCGGGCCATCGCCCAGGGGCCGATGACCCGGGTCAGCGACCAGCCCGGATTCGCCGCGGCCGTCGCCGCCGGCGGCGGCCTGCCGTTCCTCGCGCTCGCCCTGATGACCGGCGAGCAGACCCGCGACCTGCTGCGCCGCACCCGCGCCGAGCTGGGCGACGCGCCCTGGGGCGTGGGCATCCTCGGCTTCGTGGACGAGGAGACCAGAGCCGCGCAGCTCGCGGAGGTGCGCGAGGCCCGCCCGTCCCACGCGATCATCGCCGGCGGCCGGCCCGCCCAGGCCGCCGCCCTGGAGGAGGCCGGCATACGCACCTTCCTGCACGTGCCCTCGCCCGGGCTGCTGCGGCAGTTCCTGGACGCGGGCGCCCGCAGGTTCGTCTTCGAGGGGGCCGAGTGCGGAGGGCACGTCGGCCCCCGGTCGTCCTTCGCCCTGTGGGAGGCCCAGCTCGCGGTCCTGGAGGACTACCCGGCCGACGGCGTGGAGGTGCTGTTCGCCGGCGGCGTGCACGACGAGCGGTCCGCCGCCATGGTCGCCGCGCTCGCCGCGCCGCTGGCCGCCCGCGGCGCGGCCGTGGGCGTGCTGATGGGCACCGCGTACCTGTTCACCGAGGAGGCCGTCGCGCGCGGCGCGGTCGGGCCGCTGTTCCAGCGGCAGGTCGTCGCCGCCGAGGCCACCGCGCTGCTGGAGACCGCGCCCGGCCACGCCACCCGCTGCGTGCGCTCGCCGTTCACCGACGAGTTCGCCGCCGCCAAGGAGGACCTGCGGCGGGTCGGCACGGACGGCCGGGTGGCCTGGGCCGAGCTGGAGAAGCTGACCGTGGGCCGGCTGCGCACCGCCGCCAAGGGCGTGGAGCGCGTCGGCGACGAGCTGGTGGCCGTCGACGAGGACCAGCAGCTGCGCCTGGGCATGTTCATGGCCGGTGACGTGGCCCTGCTGCGCTCGGCCACCACCACCGTCGGCGACCTGCACCACGCCGTGGGCCCGGCCGCCGCCGACCACCTCGACCAGGCCGCCGCGCGGGAGCGCGCCCGGCTGGGCCTGACCGCCCCGGAGCAGGAGCCCGCACCCGCCCCGCTCGACATCGCTGTCGTGGGCATGTCCTGCGTGTTCCCGCAGTCCGACGGCCTGGCCGACTACTGGGCCAAGGTGCTGGACGGCGCCGACGCCGTCACCGAGGTGCCGGTCGAGCGCTGGGACCCGGCCGCCTACCCGGACTGCCCGTCCCACTGGGGCGGCT
This sequence comes from Streptomyces sp. B1866, assembly GCF_031932565.1. NCBI lineage: Bacteria > Bacillati > Actinomycetota > Actinomycetes > Kitasatosporales > Streptomycetaceae > Streptomyces > Streptomyces sp. B1866. Next base: position 2,920 of record NZ_JAVSCF010000181.1, on the reverse strand, counting down.
TCCTGCCCCGGATACCCTTCGACCCCCTCGCCTACGGCATACCGCCCGCCTCGCTCGGCGCGATCGAGCCCGTACAGCTGCTGGCCCTGGACATCGCCCGGCGCGCCCTGGAGGACGCCGGGTACGGCGGCGGCGCGCGGGCCTTCGACCGCGCCCGCACCTCCGTGGTCTTCGGCGCCGAGGCCGGCAGCGACCTGTCCAACGCCACCACGCTGCGCACCGTCCTGCCGTCCTACCTGCACGAGGTGCCGCAGGCGCTGGAGGAGCAGCTGCCGAAGCTCACCGAGGACTCCTTCCCCGGCGTGCTGGCCAACGTCATCACCGGCCGGATAGCCAACCGGCTCGACCTCGGCGGCGCCAACTACACCGTCGACGCCGCGTGCGCCTCCTCGCTCGCCGCCGTCGACGTGGCCTGCCAGCAGCTCGTCGCCGGCGCCAGCGACATGGTGCTGTGCGGCGGCGCCGACCTGCACAACGGCATCAACGACTTCCTGATGTTCGCGTCCGTCGGCGCCCTGTCGCCCACCGGCCGGTCGCGCACCTTCGACGCCTCCGCCGACGGCATCGCCCTCGGCGAGGGCGTCGCCTGCGTGGTGCTCAAGCGGCTGGTCGACGCCGAGCGCGACGGCGACCGGATCTACGCCGTGCTCAAGGGCCTGGGCAGCGCCAGCGACGGCCGGTCGCTGGGCCTGACCGCCCCCCGCCCCGAGGGCCAGCGGGCCGCGCTGGAGCGCGCCTACACCGGCGCCGGGATATCCCCGGCCGAGGTCGGCCTGGTGGAGGCGCACGGCACCGGCACCGTGGTCGGCGACCGCACCGAGCTGACCACCCTCACCACCGTGTTCGCCGAGGCCGGGGCGGAGGCCGGCGGCTGCGCGCTGGGCTCGGTGAAGTCCCAGATAGGCCACACCAAGTGCGCCGCGGGCCTGGCCGGGCTGATCAAGGCCGCGCTCGCCGTGCACACCGGCGTGCTGCCGCCCACCCGCAACCTGGAGCGGCCCAACCCCGCGTACGACGCCGGCAGCAGCCCGTTCGTCTTCCACACCGAGGCCCGCCCGTGGGCGGTCCCGGCCGGCGAGCGGTACGCGGGCGTCAGCGCCTTCGGCTTCGGCGGCACCAACTTCCACGCGGTCCTCGCCGGCCACGAACGCGGCGCGCCGCCCGCCGTCAGCCGCGACACCTGGCCCGCCGAGCTGTTCACCTTCCGCGGCAGGGACCTGGCCGCCGCCCAGCGCGACGCCAGGCGGCTGCTGGAGCGGATCGAGGGGCCCGGCGGGCAGGACGCGCGGCTGCGCGACATCGCGCTGACCGCCGCCCGCGCCGCCGACCCGCGCCCCGAACAGGTGCGCATCGCCCTCGTCGCCTCCGGCACCGAGGAGCTGACGACCCTGCTGCGCCGCGCGCTGGCCGGCGAGCAGGACCCCCGCGCCGGACTCTTCCTCGCCGACGAGCAGACGGCGGGGGAGGACACCGGCAAGGTCGCGCTGCTCTTCCCCGGCCAGGGCAGCCAGCGGCCCGGCATGTTCGCCGACCTGCTGGTGGCCTTCCCCGAGGCGCAGGCCCACCTCCAGCGCGGCCGCCGCTACGCGCCCGTCGTCTTCCCGCCCGCCGCCTTCGACCGCGAGACGGCCGAGCGGCAGCGCGCCGCCGTCACCGACACCCGCGTCGCCCAGCCCGCCCTCGGCATCGCCGGCCTGGTCGCCCACGACCTGCTCACCCGCGCCGGGATACGGGCCGACATGGCCGCCGGGCACTCCTACGGCGAGCTGATGGCGCTGTGCGCGGCGGGCGCCCTGACCCCCGAGGCGCTGCTGGACGCCAGCGCCCGGCGCGCCGAGTCGATCCTCGCCTCGGTCGGCGACGACCCGGGCACCATGGCCGCGGTCGCCGCGCCCGCCGACGACGTCGAGCGGGCGCTGGCCGAGGCGGGCCTGGCCGGCCAGGTGGTCGCCGCCAACCGCAACGCGCCGAAGCAGACCATGATCTCCGGGCCGGTGGCCGCGGTCGGCGAGGCCGTGCGGCTGCTGCGCGAGGCCGGGCTCGGCGTCAAGCCGGTGCCGGTGGCCTGCGCCTTCCACAGCCCGCTGGTCGCGGGCGCGGGCGAGCGGTTCGCCGAGGCGCTGGCCGGCCTGCCGCTGCGCGCCCCCGAGTTCCCGGTGTGGGCCAACCGCACCGCCGCCGCCTACCCGGCCGAGCCCGACGCCATACGCGCCGAGCTGGCCGCGCAGATCGGCGCGCCGGTGCGCTTCACCGAGCAGATTGAGGCCATGTACGAGGCCGGGGCGCGGATCTTCGTCGAGGCCGGGCCCGGGACGGTGCTCACCAACCTGGTCAAGGAGATCCTGGGCGACCGCCCGCACCGCGTCGTGGCCGTCGAGCCGCGCCGCGACGCCGGGCTGCGCGGCCTGCTCGACGCCCTCGCCCGCCTCGCCGTGGCCGGCCTTCCGGTCCGTACGGCCTGGCTGCTGCACGGCCGCGACGCCCGCCCGCTGCCCGACGCCACCGCGGCCAGGGCCGCGCGCCGGCCCGGCTGGACGGTCGACGGCCACCTGGTCCGCACCGCCGCCGGGGAGCCGCTGCCCGGCGGCCTGGCCCCCGCCCGACGAGTCCACCTGGAGACCACCGTGACCCGCCCGGACCACTCCGCCGGCTACCAGCCCGGTTCGCCCGCCCGCGACACCGACGCGCTGATAGCCGAGTTCCTGCGGTCCAGCCGGGAGATGGTCGCCGCGCAGCGCGACGTGCTCCTCACGTACTTCGGAGCGGCCCAGGCGCCGGCCCCCGTGCCGCCGCTGCCCGGCACCGTGCTGCCCGCCCTGCCGCAGCAGCAGGCCGCCCCGCTCGCCGAGGCCGCCCCGGCCGTATCCGCGCCGGTGGCCGTGCCCGCCGCCCCGGCCCCGGCTCCGGTGGCCGTGACGGC
>NZ_JAVSCF010000180.1:0-13337 GCF_031932565.1 Streptomyces sp. B1866 | reverse complement strand
GGCTCAGCGCCCCGCGCCGGGGCCTGGCCGACGTGCCCGCCGCGTGGCGGGAGGCGTACGCCGCCGCGCGGGCCGCGCGGGCCGAGCCGCGGCTCGGGCCGGTCGCCGCCTGGCCGGACATCGGCGCGTACCGGCTGCTGACCGCCCTGCCCGCCGCCGACCCCGACCCCGCCGTACGGACCCTCCTCCAGCCCGCGCACGCGGTGCTGGCGCACACCGCCGAGGTGTACCTGGACTGCGCCGGGCAGGCCGGGCGTACCGCGCGCGAACTGGGCGTACACCGGCAGACGCTCTACTACCGGCTCTCCCGGGCGGCCCAGCTGACCGGTCTGGACCTGGCTTCGGGCGCGGACCGGCTGCTGCTGCACATGGCGCTCAAGGCCGCCCGGTTGCGCGCGGCACCTCGCTGACCGACCACACGTGCACCGTCCGGTCGTCGCCCCCGGCGGCCAGGTACCGGCCGTCCGCGCTGAAGGCCACCGACCGCACGGCGCCACCGTGGGTGGACCGGAACATTTCCCGGCCGTCGGTCAGGCTCCACACGCGGACGGTGTGGTCGACACTGCCGGTCGCCAGGTACCGGCCATCCGGACTGACGGCGACCGAGTGGACCACGGCCCCGTGGGCCGCGCGCAGCAGCCGTGTCCGGCCGGTGACCTGGCCGGTCTCTGCGTCCATGCGCAGCCGCCAGGCCCAGGCGACCCCATCCCCGCAGCCGGTGACCAGCAGGCGGCTGTCCGGACCGAAGGCGACCGAGTGCACCGGGGCGGTGTGGGACCAGGCGTCCAGCAGGTCGCCGGTGGCGGCGTCCCAGACCCAGTCCGTGTAGTCCAGGCTGCCGGTGGCCACCAGGGTGCCGTCTGGGCTGACGGCCACGCTGCGGACCGGCTTGCCGTGCGGCAGCGTCACCTGCGTCCGGGTGAACAGGTCCCAGATGTGCGCGGTGCCGCTGTCGGTGCCGGTGACCAGGTGGGTGCCGCCCGGGCTGAAGGCGACCGCGCGGGCGGACTGCCACATGCCGTGGTCGACCGTGAGCACCGGCATCCCGTCGGCAAGCTGCCGGATCTCCACCTTCCGGTGCCGGGCCGCCACGGCCATCTGCGTCCGGTGCGGGTGGAACGCCACGTCGAACACCTGGTTGAGCGCGAAGCCCACCTCGATGGGCCTTCGGGCTACATCGAATACGGGCTCATCACCGGACACACTGTAGAAGTTCACCCACTTCTGGTAGCCGCCGACAGCGAGCAGCGGGCGGTGCGGGTGCCAGGCCACCACGTTCACATTGGCCGACAGGGTCGTACGGGCCACGACGCTGAGGGCCAGCGCGAAGGAGCCGGTGTCGTGCCGCTCGGCGGGCTCCGGCGCGGCGGGCTCCCGGGGGCCGACCGTGACCGGCGAGCCGTCGTGGGCGGACACCACCACGTTCCCCTCCCCGACGACGACCAGTCCCACCGGCGCGGCGGAGCCGGACGCCGCCCGCGGGGACGGGTCCGGCGCCGGCGGGTCCTCGCGTACGGCGGCCGGTGCCGTCCCGGGGGCCGGGTCCGCCGGGCGCAGGACCGGGCGGGCAGGGCCCTTGATGGCGAACAGGTCGGTGACGTTCCCGCGCACGTGCAGCACGGGCGTGACCCACTCCAGGGTGTTGCGGGTGCGCAGGATGCCCACCCGCCCGCTGACGGCCGCCGCGTCGACCGTACGGCCGTGCACGAGCGTGGTGTAGAAGGCGCGCGCGAAGTCGACGGCGGCCCGGTCGCTGACGCTGAACTGCATGGACGCCACCGCGCTGATGCCGCTGCGCACCAGCGTCGCCGCCGTGCTGGAGTACAGGTCGTACCCGCCGGTCCGCCCGGAGGAGCAGGAGTTCAGCACCACCAGCCGCGGCGTGGGCCGGGCCTCCCGGAGCAGGTCGGCCAGGCGCCCGGCCTCGACCCGGTCGGGCCGCCCGTCCTCGCCCTCCAGCACCAGGACGCCCTCCTCGGTGACCGCGTCGTAGTCGCCGTGGCCGATGAAGTGCAGGATGTGCCGCTCGCCCGACAGCAGCAGGTCGTGGATGGCCTCCCAGCTCGCGCGCGGCGCCCACACCAGCTCCGCGAGACCCTCGGCGACCGGCCGGGCCAGCGCCTGCTCCAGGTGCCGCCGCTCGGCCTCCGCGTCCAGCTCGGCGTAGCCCCGGGGCGCGGCGACCAGGCCCAGGATGCGCAGCGGGGCCCGGACCTCCAGCGGCGGCGGCACGTACGGCGCGGGGACGTGCCGCACCAGCGGCTGGGAGCGGCAGACGTAGCCTTGCGTCTCCGGGTCGTACAGGGCCTCCCAGGGCAGCGCCGCGAGCTGCGGGGTGCTCAGCCGCAGGACCACGCGCAGCCGGTCGCCGGTCTGGTGCGCCGCCATCTGGCTGGCCCGGTACGCGCCGCGCACGCTCGCGTCGGCGAACAGCGCCCGGAACAGCAGCTCGCCGACCTGGCGCACCGGCAGCTCGCTGGCGGTGGGCAGGCCCCGGGCGGGCACGCCGGAGGCGAGCACCGCCGTCTCCAGGTCCGGCCGCCGCCGCAGGATGCCGTCCACGTCCAGCCGCATGCGGCCGGCCGGCTCGCCGCCCGCGGGCGAGCGCAGCACGCGCACGCCGTAGGTGTCGGGCTCCGGATCAGGCCGGATCTCCAGCTCGAAGTCCCCGTCCACGGGCCTGGCCGCCTAGGCCCGGTCCGGCGTCGGCGCCGATCGCGTCGCCACAGTCCCGCCCCCCATCGACGGCGCCGCTCCGCCCCGGGGGCCGCCGTCGCTCTGTGCTCAGTTGACGCGAACCTACCGTACCCGCCGACGGGCCGTCAGGCACCGCGGGCCCGGCCCCACCGCAGCGGGAGCCGGGCCCGGGCGGGCCGTCCTTCGGGCCTACGCCACGAGGTTGACCGAGCGGGCCGAGGTGGCGCCGATCTCGTCGGCGATCTCGGTCAGCACCGGCTGCGGGATGGAGTCGTCCACGGTCAGCGCCACCAGCGCCTCGCCGCCCGCCGCCGACCGCGAGACCTGCATGCCCGCGATGTTGATGCCCGCCTCGCCGAGGATGCGGCCGAGCGTGCCGACCACGCCGGGCCGGTCGGTGTAGCGCAGGAAGGTCATGTGGTCGGCCATCGCCAGGTCCACGTCGTACTCCCCCACCGCGACGATCTTCTGGAGGTGCTTCGGCCCGGACAGCGTGCCGGAGACCGACACCTCGTCGCCCCCGGCGAGGGTGCCGCGCACGGTGATCACGTTGCGGTGCTCGGAGGACTCCGAGCTGGTGGTCAGGCGCACCTCGATGCCCCGCTCCTGGGCGAAGAGGGGCGCGTTCACGTAGCTGACGGTCTCGTCGACGATGTCCTCGAACACGCCCTTGAGCGCCGACAGCTCCAGCACCTTCACGTCGTGCTGGGTGATCTCGCCGTACACCTCGACGTCCAGCCGCGGCGCGACCTCGCCGGCCAGGGCGGTGAAGATCCGGCCCAGCTTCTCGGCCAGCGGCAGACCGGGCTTGACGTCCTCGGCGATGACGCCGCCCTGCACGTTCACCGCGTCCGGCACCAGCTCGCCGGCCAGCGCCAGGCGCACCGACCGGGCGACCGCGATGCCCGCCTTCTCCTGCGCCTCGCCGGTGGAGGCGCCCAGGTGCGGGGTGGCCACCACGTTGTCGAACTCGAACAGCGGGGAGTCGGTACACGGCTCCTTGCTGAAGACGTCGAGGCCCGCCGCGGCGACCCGGCCCTCCTTCAGGGCGGCGACCAGCGCCTCCTCGTCCACGATCCCGCCGCGCGCGGCGTTGACGATCCGCACGTCGGGCTTGACCTTGTGCAGCGCCTCGTCGCCGATCAGGCCGACGGTCTCCGGGGTCTTCGGCAGGTGCACGGTGATGAAGTCGGACACCTCAAGCAGCTCGTCCAGCGTCAGCAGCTTGACGCCCATCTGCGCGGCGCGCGCGGGCTGCACGTACGGGTCGTAGGCGACGACCTGCATGCCGAAGGCGGACATGCGCTGGGCGACGAGCACGCCGATGCGGCCCAGGCCCACGACGCCGAGGATCTTCTCGCTCAGCTCCACGCCGGTGTACTTGCTGCGCTTCCACTCGCCGTTCTTCAGCGCGGCGTTGGCCTGCGGGATGTTGCGGGCGGTGGCGACGAGCAGGCCGCAGGCCAGTTCGGCGGCGGTGACGATGTTGGACGTCGGCGCGTTGACGACCATGACGCCGGCCTTGGTGGCGGCGGACACGTCGACGTTGTCCAGGCCGACGCCCGCGCGGGCGACGACCTTCAGCTTCCGGGCGGCGGCGATCGCCTCGGCGTCGACCTGGGTCGCGCTGCGCACCAGGATCGCGTCGACGTCGGCGATGGCGGGCAGCAGCTGGGCCCGGTCGGCGCCGTCGCAGCGCCGGATCTCGAAGTCCGGTCCGAGGGCGTCGACGGTGGCGGGCGACAGCTCCTCGGCGATGAGTACGACGGGTTTGACCCGGGTGGCAGTGCTCACGTGGTCTTCAGTCCTCACTAGTGCTCTCGCGGACGGCCGTCCCGACGGCCGCAGGCGGTGAAGGGGTCAGCCGCGTGGAAGACACACGACGTTGTGAGCCTGACGCGCTTGTGCTGTGCAGTGTAGTGGCGGCCGGGCGCGGGGGCGGCGTGCCCGCGCGACGCGGCCCGTCGCGGCGGCCGCGCCAGGGCCGTACGGGCGACGGGTGCCGTACGGGCGGGTTTCCGGCCGTACGGGGCTCCCCGGGGCCGTAGGGGCCTTTTTCGGCCATACGGGCGGCTCCCCGGGCGTACGGGCCGTACGGGGCCGTACGGGCGGGCGGGGCCGGCCGGGCGGCGGGGCCGGCTCGTCGCCCGCCGCCCGGCCGTACGGCTCACGCCTCGTCGTCGACCCAGCTCATCAGCTTGCGGAGCTTCTTGCCGGTGGTCTCCAGCAGGTGGTCGGCGTCGGCCTTCTTGTACTCGTTGTAGCGCGGCAGGCCGGCGTTGTACTCCGCCATCCAGTCCTTGGCGAAGGAGCCGTCCTTGATCTCGGCGAGGATCTTGCGCATCTCGGCCTTGGTGCCGTCGGTGATGACGCGCGGGCCGGAGACGTAGTCGCCCCACTCGGCGGTCTCCGAGACCGACCAGCGCATCTTCTCCAGGCCGCCCTCGTACATGAGGTCCACGATGAGCTTCAGCTCGTGCAGGCACTCGAAGTACGCGATCTCCGGCTGGTAGCCGGCCTCGACCAGGGTCTCGAAGCCCGCCTTGACCAGCGCGGACGCGCCGCCGCACAGCACGGCCTGCTCGCCGAACAGGTCGGTCTCGGTCTCCTCGGTGAACGTGGTCTTGATCACGCCCGCGCGGGTGCCGCCGATGCCCTTGGCGTACGACAGGGCCAGCGTGAAGGCGTTGCCGGTGGCGTCCTGCTCGACGGCCGCGATACACGGCACGCCGCGGCCCTCCTCGTACTGGCGGCGCACCAGGTGGCCGGGGCCCTTGGGCGCGACCAGGCACACGTCGACGCCGGCCGGGGGCTTGATGAAGCCGTAGCGGATGTTCAGGCCGTGGCCGAAGAACAGCGCGTCGCCGTCCTTCAGGTTGTCCTTGACCGACTCCTCGTAGACCCGGGCCTGGATCGGGTCCGGCACCAGGATCATGATCACGTCGGCCTCGGCGGCCGCCTCGGCCGGGGTGACCACGCGCAGGCCCTGCTCCTCGGCCTTGGCCTTGGACTTGGAGCCCTCGTGCAGGCCGACGCGGACGTCGACGCCCGAGTCGCGCAGGGACAGCGCGTGGGCGTGGCCCTGGCTGCCGTAACCGAGAACCGCGACCTTGCGGCCCTGGATGATGGACAGGTCGGCGTCGTCGTCGTAGAACAGCTCGGCCACTTTGGGGAATCTCCTAGCGTTCGGTGTGTGCGCCCCACCGTATGACAGGCGGGGCGGTGAGGCGTACGGCGGCGCGGCGCCCGGCCGGGGCGCGGGGCCCTGGCCGGACGCCCGGCGCGCCGGTTCAGGCGTCAGGCGCTGCGGTCCAGGGCGCGCAGGCTCCGGTCGGTGATGGAGCGGGCGCCGCGGCCGATGGCGATGGTGCCGGACTGCACCAGCTCCTTGATGCCGTACGGTTCCAGCATCTTGAGCATGGCTTCGAGCTTGTCGCTGCTGCCGGTGGCCTCGATGGTCACGGCCTCCGGGGAGACGTCCACGGTCTTGGCGCGGAAGAGCTGGACGATCTCGACGATCTGGGAGCGGGTCTCGTTGTCAGCGCGGACCTTCACCAGGACCAGCTCGCGGTGGATCGCGGAGTTGCCCTCCAGTTCCACGATCTTCAACACGTTGACCAGCTTGTTGAGCTGCTTGGTGACCTGCTCCAGCGGCAGCTCCTCGACGTTCACCACGATGGTGATACGGGAGATGTCGGGGTGCTCGGTGACGCCGACGGCGAGCGAGTCGATGTTGAACCCGCGGCGGGAGAACAGCGCGGCGATCCGGGCCAGGATGCCGGGGGTGTTCTCCACCAGGACGGAGAGCGTGTGCTTGGACATCGGGGGCTCTTTCCTTGAGGTCTGGCTCGTCTCGGCGGCGGTCAGTCGTCGGCGGCGTCGCCGAAGTCCGGGCGCACGCCGCGCGCGGCCAGGATCTCGTCGTTGGAGGTGCCGGCCGCGACCATCGGCCAGACCATGGCGTCCTGGTGGACGATGAAGTCCACGACCACCGGTCGGTCGTTGATGGCGTTGGCCTTCTCGATGACGGCGTCGAGCTGGGCCGGGTCCTCGCAGCGCAGGCCGACGCAGCCCATGGCCTCGGCGAGCCGGACGAAGTCGGGCACGCGGGTGCCGCGCAGGGCCTGCCCGTCCACCTGCTCGGAGCCGCCCGGGCCGGAGTGCAGCACGGTGTTCGAGTAGCGCTGGTTGTAGAAGAGGGTCTGCCACTGGCGGACCATGCCGAGCGCGCCGTTGTTGATGACCGCGACCTTGATCGGCAGGCCGTTGAGGGCGCAGGTGGCCAGCTCCTGGTTGGTCATCTGGAAGCAGCCGTCGCCGTCGATGGCCCACACCGTACGGTCCGGGCAGGCGGCCTTGGCGCCCATGGCGGCCGGGATGGCGTAGCCCATGGTGCCGGCGCCGCCGGAGTTCAGCCAGGTGGCGGGCTTTTCGTACTCGATGAAGTGGGCGGCCCACATCTGGTGCTGGCCGACGCCCGCGGCGTAGATGGTGTCCTCGGGCGCGAGCTGGCCGATGCGCTGAATGACGGCCTGCGGCGACAGGCTGCCGTCGGCGGGCAGGTCGTAGCCGAGCGGGTAGGTCTCGCGCCAGCGGTTCAGGTCGGCCCACCAGGCGGCGTACTTCTCCGCGGCGGCGTCCCCGGCCCGGCCGCCGTCCAGCTCGGCCTGGACCGCGACGACCAGGTCGGCGAGCACCTCGCGGGCGTCGCCGACGATCGGCACGTCGGCGACGCGGTTCTTGCCGATCTCGGCCGGGTCGATGTCGGCGTGCACGATCTTGGCGAGCGGCGCGAAGGAGTCGAGCTTGCCGGTGACGCGGTCGTCGAACCGGGCGCCGAGCGCGACGATCAGGTCGGCCTTCTGCAGGGCGGTGACGGCGGCGACGGTGCCGTGCATGCCCGGCATGCCCAGGTGCTGCGGGTGCCGGTCGGGGAAGGCGCCCAGGGCCATCAGCGTGGTGGTCACCGGCGCCCCGGTCAGCTCGGCGAGCACCCGCAGCTCGGCGGTGGCGCGGGACTTCAGCACGCCGCCGCCCACGTACAGCACGGGGCGCTCGGCCTGGGTGATCAGCCGGGCGGCCTCGCGGATCTGCTTGGCGTGCGGCTTGGTGACCGGGCGGTAGCCGGGCAGGTCGGTGTGCGGCGGCCAGGAGAAGACCGTACGGGCCTGGAGGGCGTCCTTGGCGATGTCGACCAGGACCGGTCCCGGCCGGCCGGTGGCCGCGATGTGGAACGCCTCGGCGACGACCCGGGGGATGTCGGCGGCATCGGTCACCAGGTAGTTGTGCTTGGTGATCGGCATGGTGATACCGCAGATGTCGGCTTCCTGGAAGGCGTCGGTGCCGATCGACTTGGAGGGCACCTGGCCGGTGATCGCGACGATCGGCACGGAGTCCATGTGGGCGTCGGCGATCGGGGTGACGAGGTTGGTGGCACCCGGCCCCGAGGTGGCGATACAGACGCCGACCCGGCCGGTGGCCTGGGCGTAGCCGGTGGCGGCGTGGCCCGCGCCCTGCTCGTGCCGGACCAGGACGTGCCGCACCTTCGAGGAGTCCATCATCGGGTCGTACGCCGGCAGGATGGCCCCGCCCGGGATGCCGAAGACGACGTCGGCGCCGACCTCCTCAAGCGAGCGGATGAGGGACTGCGCGCCCGTGACGTGCTCGACGGGGGCGGGCTGCGGCCCGCCGCTTCGGGGCCTGGGCTGGGACTGGTGGGCCCCGGTGGCCTGCTCGGTCATCGGATTCTCTTCTCGAAGTGAGGGTGTGCGGGTGTGAGGGTGCCAGTGCAACAAAAAACCCCTCGTGCCGGAAGGCAAGCGAGGGGAGCGCGCCGGTGGTCGTCCGCAGGGCCGGGTCTTGTTCAGCCCTGGGGCCCTGGTTCAGCCGACGCGCTGTCCACGTACGAGAATTCGGGTGCGCATGGCACCGACCCTCTCCCCGCCGCGCACCGAGTGTCAAGCCGGCGGTACGGCTGTCTCAGTATTTGAGCGGATCGAGGGAACGGCCGAGGAGGCCGCGTGGGCCGCCGGAGCCGGGTGGGGTGCGGGTGTCTGGTGGGGCAGGTGGGAGCCGTGGAGTCCGTGGGCCGGGTGGTGGACGTGGTGGCCGTGGGCTGTCTGGCCGGCCAGGTCGGTCAGCCACGGGCCGTGGCTGACCGTGTGGCCGGCGTGCCCCACGTGGCCGACGTGCCCGAGGTGGCGCACCGGCAGCGCGGCGGCGACCAGCAGCGGGGCCTCCGAGCGGGGGACCGGGTAGCTGCCGCGGGCGAGGGCGCGGCGCAGCCGCGGCTCGTCCAGCGGCCCGGAGAAGGCCATGCCCTGGGCGTGCGTGCAGCCCATGTCGAGCAGGGCGGTGACCTGCTCGGGCAGGTCGGCGCCCTCGGCGATGGACTGCATGCCCAGGTCGCTCGCGATGCCCAGCAGCCCGGAGGTGATCTTGTGCAGCCGGGGGGACTCGGCGACGCCCTCCACCAGCTCGCGCTCCACCTTCAGCACGTCGATGGGCAGCCGCCGCATCGCCCTTATGGCGGCGTACCCCAGGCCGAAGCCGTCGAGGGCGACCCGTACGCCCATGCGGCGCAGCGCGCCGAGGCCGTCCTCCAGCTCGTCCAGCGGCACGCGCGGGCCGCTGTCGGTCAGCTCCAGGATCAGCGACCCGGCGGGCAGCCCGTGCCGGGCGAGCAGGGCCTCGACGGCCCTGGGCGGCATCGTGCGGTCCACCAGGCGGCCGGCCGGCAGGCGGACGCACACCGGGAGGGCGAACCCGTCCTCGCGGCGCCGCGCGGCCTGCTCGACGGCGGCCTCCAGCGTCCAGCGGCTCAGCTCGGCGGTGCGGGCGGCGTCGGCGCCGCCCCGCCCGCTGTCGGCCGCCCGCAGGAATTCCGCCGGCGTGAACAAGATGCCCTGCGCCGAGCGCCAGCGCGGCTGCGCGGCGACGGCCGTGACCCGCCCGGTGGCCAGCTCCACCACGGGCTGGTGCAGCAGCACGAACTCGCCGTCGTCGAGCGCGGCGCGCAGCCGGGTGGCCAGCTCGGCGCGGCGCGTCACCTCGGCCTGGAGGTGCTGCGCGTAGAGCTCGACGCGGTTCTTGCCGCGGTTCTTGGCGCGGTACATCGCGAGGTCGGCGTTGCGCATCAGGTTCGAGGGCGAGATGCCCGGCTCGGCGAAGGCGACGCCGATGCTGGCGGCGACCCGCACCTCGGTCTCGGGGTCGATCCGGTACGGCTGGGAGAGCCGGACGCGCAGCCGCTCGGCCAGCTCCAGGATGCCGCGCTCGCGGGCGGCCGGGTCGGTCCTGCCGTCGCCGAGGATGAGGGCGGCGAACTCGTCGCCGCCGAGCCGGGCGGCGCTGTCCCCGGCCCGTACCGACTCCTGGAGCCGCCGGGCGACCTGGATCAGCAGCTCGTCGCCCGCGTGGTGGCCGTTGGTGTCGTTGACCGCCTTGAAGCCGTCGAGGTCGATGAAGAGCACGGCGGTGCCCGCGTCGGTGTGCCGGCGCCCGGTGAGCGCCTGCGCGACGCGCCGGGTGAACAGGGCCCGGTTGGGCAGGTCGGTGAGCGCGTCGTGCTCGGCGTTGTGCTGGAGCTGGGCCTGGAGGCGGACCCGCTCGGTCACGTCGCGGCTGTTGAAGATCAGGCCCCCGTGATGCCGGCTGACGGTCGACTCCACGTTGAGCCAGTCGCCGCTGCCGGAGCGGAAGCGGCACTCGATGCGGGTGGTGGGCTCCTCGGCGGGTGAGGCGGCCAGGAAGCGGCGCACCTCGTGGACGACCGCGCCCAGGTCGTCGGGGTGGATGAGCGAGGACAGCTCGGAGCCGGTGAGCTCGTCGGCGTCGCGGCCGTAGACGCCCGCGGCGGCCGGGCTGACGTAACGCAGGGCGCCGTTGGGGGCGGCGATCATGATCACGTCGCTGGAGCTCTGCACCAGGGAGCGGAAGTGGTTCTCCTTCTGGGCCAGCTCGTGGGTGAGCGAGATGTTGTCCAGCAGCATGATCGCCTGCCGGACGACGAGGGCGAGCACCACGGCGCAGGCGGTGAAGAGCACCACCCCGTCCACGGGCCGGCCGTGGGTCACGTTGTACAGGATGCCGAGCGTGCACACGGCGGCGGCCAGGTACGGCGCGAGGGCGGCGAGCCAGCCGGCCACCGGCGGGCTCGCGGGCCCCGGCGCCGGGCGGCGCGCGGCGGCGCGGGCCTCGGCGGCGTCCTCGCGCCGGGCCACCCAGGGCGCGTACGCCAGCAGCAGGGACCCGGCGAACCAGCCGGCGTCCAGGATCTGCCCCGAGCGGTAGTGCTCGCGCAGCAGCGGGGAGGTGAACAGCGCGTCGCACAGGACGGTCAGCGCGTACGCCGCGATGGCCGTGTTGATCGCCGCCCGGTGCCCGGACGACCTGCGGTAGTGCAGCGCCAGCACCATGCTGACCAGCACGATGTCCAGCAGCGGGTACGCCAGGGTGAGCGCGGCGCGGGCCACGCTGCCGCCGGCGCCGAACCGGGCGGTGTGCGCCAGGGCCAGGCTCCACGCCAGGGTCACCAGCGAGCCGGCGATCAACGAGGCGTCCAGGGCCAGGCACAGCCAGCCCGCACGCGTCACCGGGCGCTTGGCGAGCACCAGCAGCCCGACGATGGCCGGCGGTGCGAAGAGCAGGAAGCAGAAGTCGGCGGGCGAGGGGGAGGGCACGGGGCGGTGGAGCACCACCTCGTACCAGCCCCACACGCCGTTGCCCAGGGCCGCCATGGCCGAGGAGACGGCGAACAGCAGCCACGCCGGGCGCACCGGCCCGGAGCACCGCCGCCCGTACCACAGGCAGGAGACGGCGGCGGCCAGCGCCGCGGCGCTGAGGCCGAAGTCGCCCATGACCAGGGCCAGCGTGCCGGAGCCCCAGCCGAGCAGGGCGCCGGCCGCGTATCCTCCGCAGACCACGGCGAGCAGGAACTGGGGCAGCAGTCCGGTGCCGCCGCCCGGCATGACCGGCCGGGTGAGCATCGCTCCGGTGGCGCTCATCGCACGACCGCCCGCCTGGCGCGGGGCCCGCCGCGGGCCGCACGGGCGGGGGCGGGCCGCGGCCGTGGCAGCCGCCCGGGGGCGCGGGAATGTCGCAGGCGTCGCCCCAGATGGGTCCGGTCGTTGATCAAGTGGCCGTACATCGCCCGTCGCCCCCCTCGGTTCCCGGTCGTTGCTGCCGCCGTTTCCCTGAAGTGGCGCAGCCCCCGTTCGCGACGATACACCAACTGGTCACTCAGGGACATAGGTCATCTACAGAGTGTAATCGGTACGGGGGTTATATATACGGAGTGCATTCATACGATGCCAATGTGTGCGGCCAGAAGCATTTCAGCCAGTGGTGGTGACGACGTGCTCAGGCGGCTCACCAGCAGCGAAACGCCGCAACTGGGCACTAATCAGACGCTTGGCGCGCGGCAGGAACGCGGACGTCGGACCGCCCGCGTGCGGCGTGATCAGCACACCGGGAGCCCGCCACAGCGGGTGGCCGGGCGGCAGCGGCTCGGGGTCCGTCACGTCGAGCGCCGCCGTGATACGCCCCGACTCCACCTCTGTGAGCAGGGCTTTCGTATCCACGACCGGCCCGCGCGCGACGTTCACCAGCAGCGCGCCGTCCTTCATCCGGGCCAGGAACTCCGCCCCGGCAAGGTGCCGGGTGGCCTCGGTGAGCGGTGTCACGAGCACGACGACGTCTGCGCCGGGGAGCAGTTGAGGCAGTGAGGTGATCGGAAGCACGGGGCCGCGCGCGGTCGTGCGCGGGGAGCGCGCGACGCGCGTCACACGCTCGCACTCGAACGGCGCGAGCCGGTCCTCGATCGCGCTCCCGACGCTGCCGTACCCGACGATCAGCACCGACCTGTCGGCGAGCGCTGGCCGGAAGCCGGACCGCCACTCCCCCGTCTCCTGGGCCCGCACGAAGTCGGGGACGCCGCGCAGCGAGGCGAGGATCAGGGTCACGGCCAGCTCGGCGGTGCTCGCGTCGTGGACGCCGCGCGCGTTGCACACCCGTACGCCCGCGGGCAGGCCCGCCAGCGCGGGCTCGACGTGGTCGGTGCCCGCGGTGAGGGTCTGGAGCACGCGCAGGTTCGCCATCTCCGGCAGCGGGCGGGTCCACACCTCGTAGGCCGCCAGGTACGGCGCGCAGTAGAACGCGCAGCGGGCGGGGTCGGTGGGATAGCGGTCACCGCCGTCCCAGTGGGCGTACTCCAGGCCGCCGGGCAGGCCGTCGACCTCGGCGGGCGGGACGGGCAGCCAGACGACGGGGGCGGAGCCGGGCTCGGGGGACGCCCCGGGCGGCCGGGGTATCCGGGTGTGGTCTGCACTCATACGCAGGAGGCTATGCGGGCGACGGCGGATGGGGCGAACTTTTTGTTCCGGATGTGCGGCTGGTGGTTCCGGCCGTGCGGCTGGTGATCGCGGCTGTGCGCCCGGGTTCCGGCTGTGCGCCCGGGGGTTCCCGGGAATCCCGCCGTGCCGCCCGGCGGCCGCATGTGCTCGGGCGCGCGCCCGGGGGTCCGGCCGCGCCCGGCGGTTCCGGCCGTGCGCCCGGTGGGTTTCCGGGCGCACGCCCCGTGGCTCCGGCGGTACCGCCCGGGTGCGCGCCGGCGTCCGGTCCCCGGCCCGCCGGGCGCGCGC
>NZ_JAVSCF010000179.1:0-13476 GCF_031932565.1 Streptomyces sp. B1866 | reverse complement strand
GGCGCCAACGCGGCGGGCGGCGGGCCGGACGGCGGCACGCGCGGGACGGCGCCACGGCCGGGCACCGCGGCGGCGGGCGGGCGGAGCCGTGAACGCCGCCCGGCCGCCTACGGACGGGGCCCTGCGTGCCTCCTTCATGGCCGGGACCATGCTCGGCCGGGAGACCGCCGCCCCCGACCCGGCCGACGTGTACACGGGCCTCTTCCTGCGGATGCGCGGACCGGCCCCGAGCCTGGAGACCCTGCGCGCGTGGGTCGCCGACCGGATCGCGGACATCCCGGTCCTGACCCACCGGCCCGTGTGGGCGGGCGGGCGCGCGTGGTGGGAACCGGTGCCGGACCTGGACGTCGCCCGGCACGTCCTGCCGATGCCGGAACCCGACCCCGCGCCCCGCCCGGCCCACGCCCTCCTCGGCCGCCCGGAGGACGCGGCCCCGCGCTGGCGGCTGTGGCTGCACGGCGACGGGGCCACGGGGTGGGCCCTGACCTACCTCACCCACCACGGCGCCCAGGACGGCACCGCCGTGCTGTGCACCCTGGACGCGCTCCTGGGCCCGCTGCATCCCGCGCGGCACCCCGGTCGGCCCGCCGTGCCGCCCGGGCGGAGGTGGCCGGGCCCCGCCGTGGCCGCCGGAGTGCTGACCGCCTGCGACCAGATGCTCGGCAGCCTCGTGCCCGCCGTCCGGCGGCCGCTCCCCGACCCCGCCGGGCGGCCGCGTCCGCGACTGGCGCACGCCGCCGTGGACCTCGCCCTCCTGCGCGGCGCGGCGCGGGCCGCGGACACCACCGTCAACGCCGTGTACCTGGCCGCCCTGGCCGGCGCCCTGCGCGACTGGGGCCCCGGCGGCCACGCGGTCCGCCCCTACCTGCGGCGCGGCCCCTACGTGCTGATGCCGGTGGATTTCCGGCGGCCCGGCGAGCCCGGTTGCCTGAATCCCGGCGACAACCGGTTCGCCATGCTGCGCGTGCCCCTGCCCTGCGCGGACCCGGACCCCGCCGGCCGGCTGCTCGCCGTCGGCGCGACCCTCGACAGGCGCCGGCTGGCCCGCCGCCGGGCCGGGTTGCGGGTGCTCACCGAGCACGTCCCGGAGGCGGTGGCGGCCCGGCTGCTGGCCCGGACCGCCGACCCCGCGCGGGTGGCGATGGCCGCGTCGTACCTGCGCGTGCCCGCCCAGCTGACCGCCCTGGGGGCGCGGATCGAGGAGGCCGTGTTCATCCCGTGGCTGCCGCCCCGGCACGTGTGCCTGTGCATCCTGGGCACCCACCGCGGCACGGCGCGGCTGTCCGCGCTCGCCGATCCGCGCGCCGGGGACCCGGAGCGGCTGGTCCGGCGGTGGGCGCGGGAGGTGGCGGACCTGCCCGGCGCCGACCGGCCGCGGCTCGGCTGAGGGCGTCGCCGCCGCGATGAGTTCCGGCCGGGTCGCGAGTCTGTTCTGGTGACCGCCGTAGCACGTCGTACGACGCTGCCCGGCACGAGACACCGCGGAGGACACCATGACGACCACCCCGCAGGACCCGACCAGCGCGCTGCCCGGCCGCCCGCCCGTGGTGGACCTGGCCACCTGGCAGGCCGCGCGTGACGAGCTGCTGGTCCGCGAGAAGGCCCACACCCGCGAGGGCGACGCCATCGCCGCGGCCCGCCGCCGGCTGCCGATGGTGGAGTTCGACGGGACGGTGGAGGTCGTCGGACCCGACGGCCCGGTGCCGTTCCTGGACCTGTTCCAGGGCCGCGACGAGCTCGTGGTCTACCAGCACATGTGGCACGACGGCGCGCCGCACCAGGGGCAGTGCGAGGGCTGCACCACCGTGGCCTGGCACCTGAAGGACGCCGTGTACCTGAACGCCCGCGGCGTGTCGTTCGCCGTCCTGACCACGGGCCGCTGGGACGAGGTGGCCTCCTACGTCGCGTTCATGGGCTACACCCAGCCCTGGTACTCGGTGCGTGACGTGGCCGCGCCGGTCGGCGGCGACATGGGTTACCTCACCTGCTTCCTGCGCGACGGCGACCGGGTGTTCCTCACCTACTCCACGACGGGCCGGGGCACCGAGCGGGTCAACGGGTCCCTCGGCCTGCTCGACATGACGCCCTACGGCCGCGGCGAGGCGTGGGAGGACAACCCCGAGGGCCGGCCCGAGGGACGCGTCCCGTGCTGGTTCTGGCGCTCGGACGCGGACGGGACCGCCACCTGGGGCCCGACCAGCCGCCCCGTACCGCAGTGGACCCGTCCCGGCGCGACCCCCGTGGAGACCCTCGGCCGGCGCGGCCACTGCCACTGACCACGTCCCGCCCCGCCCGGGCGCGGCCGCCCTCCCGGGGCGCGTACTCCGTCGGCCGCAGCCGTCGCGGACCAGCCGGGCGGGGCGGAGGTCAGGCGCCCCGCTCCTCGGCGAGCGCCGATTCGTACGCGCGCAGCGTGCCGACGAACATCCGCCGCTGATCGGGCGTCAGCGGGGCCAGCGCCCGGCGCCAGGCGGCCGCGCCGGGCGCCAGCCAGTCGGAGATGGGCCGGTGCCGGTCGGCGGCGATGCTGACGACGCGCCGCCGCCGGTCCGACTCGTCCTCGCGCCGCTCCAGGACCCCCTTCCGGCTCAGCTCGCCGACCATCAGGCTCACGGTGGTCGGCGCGACCTCCAGCCGGGCGGCCAGGTCGTTGACGGTCATCGGCCCGTCGAAGAGCAGGCAGGACAGCAGCGACAGGTGCCGTGGCGCCAGGGCCAGCGAGCGCAGCTCCTCGGGCACCGGAATGCGCTTGGCCCGGCCGACCACGCGGGGCATGAGCAGCAGCATCGCCCGGATGGCGTCGTCCACGCCGGGCCCGGCCCCGTCCGGCCCGGCCGTCCGGCCCCGTCCTTCCGTTGACATCGCGGACACCCCTCATTTAGCTTTGAAGTCAAAGATGATTTGCTCGCAAAGGCGAATGGCCGCCATGGTAGCGAGCCGGAAGGACGGGAACCGTCATGCCACACCTCACCGTTCACCTCCATGAGGAGGAGCTCGACGGCACGGCCGAAGCGCGGCTCATCCGCACCCTGGCCGACGCGATGGCCGCGGTGTACGGCGAGTGGGCGCGGGCCGCGGCCGTGGTCGAGCTCTTCGGCGTCCCGCGGCGCCGGTGGGGCCGGGGCGGGGTGGCCGGCGCGGACCACGCGCCGGTGGTCACCCTGAACATGCGGGAGCGGGCGCTGAACCTCCCGGAGGTCCCCGACGCCCCCGCCCGGCTGATCGAGGCCGTCACCGACGCCCTGACCGGGGTCTTCGGCGAGGGCGTCCGGGAGCGGGTGGCCGTGCTGGTCGTGGGCGTCCCCGAGGGGCGCTCGGGGGTGGCCGGGCAGCCCGTCTGAACGGGCGGTCGGCGAGGGCCGTGGGCGGGATCCGGGCGGCGGCCGCCGGGTGCGGGGGTGCGGCCGCCGCCCCGCGTCCTCGGGGTCGTCCGGGCCGTGGCCGGCGGCGCGGGTGAATCCAAGGTGGCGCACAGGTCTTGTAGTTGGCGGTACTCAGGCGTACCGTACGGTGGTACTGGCGAGTACCGCGCTCGGCCGGTAAGGCGAGAGGAGCCGTGACCACCATGACGACCACCGCGGACACCGAGGCCGTGCGCCTCCCGTCCGGCTCCCGGCTGCCCCGGGCGCTCCAGGGCGTATCGTTCATCGTCGACCGGCGTCGGGCGATCCGGCGGCTGCGGCGCCGCCACGGCAGCGCCTTCACCGTCAACGTGCCGCTGTTCGGGCACTGCGTGGTCGTCAGCGAGCCCACGCTCCTCAAGCAGCTCTTCATGGCCGGCACCGACCTGGCCAACGGCTCCCAGCCGGAGCTGGCCGAGGTGCTCGGGCACGGCTCGCTGTTCGGCATGGACGGCGACGAGCACCGCCGGAACCGGAAGCTGCTCGTGCCGCCCTTCCACGGCAAACGCATGAAGGAGTACGAGGCCATCATCGAGGAGGAGACCCTCCGGGAGATGGCCTCCTGGCCCGAGGGCGAGGAGTTCCCGACCCTCGAACCGATGATGCGCATCACGCTCAACGCGATCCTGCGCGCCGTCTTCGGCGCGGAGGGCGCCGAGTTCCAGGCCCTGCGCGAGGAGCTGCCCCCGTTCGTCCTGCTCGGCTCCCGGCTGGCCGTGCTGCCCATCCCGCAGTGGAAGCTCGGCCCGCTCAGCCCCTGGAGCCGCTTCCGCGCCAGGCGCCGCCGGATCGACGTGCACATCGACTCCCTCATCGACCGCGCCCTGGCCGACCCGGCGCTGGAGGAGCGCGCCGACGTGCTCGCGCTGCTGCTGCGCGCCCGCTACGAGGACGGCTCGGGAATGTCCCGCCAGCAGATCTCCGACCAGCTGCTGACCCTGCTGGCCGCCGGCCACGAGACCACCGCCACGACGCTCGGCTGGGCGGTGGAGCGGCTGCGCCGGCACCCGGCGCTGCTGCGCAGGCTGGTCGCGGAAGCCGACGCGGGCGGGTCGGAGCTGCGCCAGGCCACGGTCTACGAGGTGCAGCGCACCCGCCCCGTCGTCGACCTGACCAGCCGCCGGGTCGTCGCGCCCACCATGGCGCTGGGCGAGTGGGTCATCCCCCAGGGCTACGCCGTCCTCGCCAGCATCGACCTCACCCACGAGGACGGCGGCCTCTTCCCGAACGCCGCCGCGTTCGACCCCGACCGGTTCGTCGGCGCCCACCCGGACACGTACTCGTGGATACCGTTCGGCGGCGGCGCCCGCCGGTGCATCGGCGCGGCGTTCGCCAACATGGAGATGAACGTCGTCCTGCGCACGCTGCTGCGGGAGTTCGACCTCGCCCCGACGGCCGAGCCGGACGAGCGCTGGCACTCGCGCGGGGTCACCTTCGCCCCCGGCAGGGGCGGCCGCGCGCTCGTACGCCGCCGCCGGGACGCGGCCGCGGGCAGCACCACGGCCGCCGTGGCCGCCATGTCGGCCTGACCCGCTCGGAGCAGGGCCCGGGATCCGCGTTGGGGGGGCGGATCCCGGGCCCTTCGGCGCGCCCGCGCCCCGCCGCCCCGCATCCCGCCGCCTCGCGCCGCGCCGGGACCGGCCGCGCCAGGACCGGCCGCCCCGACCGGAGCGCGGCGGCCCGGCCGAGTGGACCCACCGTCAAGAAACCGTGGACTGTGGGCCAACGACGTGCCCGCCCCCGGCCGACACAATGAAGCCTGCCGCGAAGCGCTGATCGACAGCGCGGCACTCGCCGTCGGCGCGGCGGGCATCCGTACACGGGAACGCGCACCCCGCAACGGGCCGCGGCCGATCGCCGGCGTTCCGTCTTGCCGCCGTAGCAGACGTTTTCCCGAGAGCCATCCCAGAAGTCCGAAGGTCTGATCCCACTTGCACCTCACCAAGCACACGTGGCCGCGCGCCGCCGCGGCCGCCGTCGTCCTGGCGCTGCCGCTCACCGCCTGCGGTTCCGACGACGACTCCGACGGCGCGTCCCCGCCCGGCGCGTCCGCGTCCGCCACCTCGGCCGGGGCGCCGCCGGGCACCACCCCCGCGCCCACCCCGTCCACGGCGCAGAGCGCGGAGCAGGACCCGGCGCAGGGTGCCGGTTCGACGGCCGGAGGTCAGCTGAAGCCCGGTCAGGCGGGCGTCCGGGCGTTCGAGGAGCGGGACGGGGTGACGCCCACGTACGAGATCGCGGCACAGAAGATCGTGCTCGGCACGCACGCCGAGGCCGAGAAGATGGTCTCCAACCCCGCCCGCGCGGCCGGCATGGTGCCCGCCGTCGCGTACGTGACGTACACGCACAAGTCCGGTCCGGCCGTGGAGAAGTACCCGCGGGTCGGCGACTACGCATACGTGTACGCCGACGGCCGGCGCGGAGCCAAGCTCATCGGGGTCGTGGACGAGCCGGCCGGCTGCACGGACTCCAACGACGTCAAGAACTGGCGGCCCGGCCAGAGCTACGTGCTGTGCACCACCTACTTCGTCCCCGAGAACGCCACGTCGCTGGAGATCCAGTGGACCGAGATCGGCGGCGAGCCCTTCGTCTGGAAGTTCCCGAAGAGCTGACCGCCCGCGGCGGCGGGGCGGCCCTGCGCCCCGCCGCCCGGCGTGCCCGGTGTGGCCGCTGGTTCGGCAGTGCCCTTCCGCATAGAGTTGGGCCGAGGACGCCGCGGGGGCGGGCGACGGGTTGACACGCGGTCGCCGAAGGGGGCCGTTGCCCTTGTCCCCGCGTCCGTCGGGACTGGTGGCGAGACATCGGAGTCGGCCCGGATGGCGTATCAGGTTCCTCCCGCGATCCCGCATTTCGTGGACAGGGAGGGCGAACGGGCGCGCGTGTTAGGCGCCGTCGCGCGGTGGGACGAGGGGTCCCGGCCGCTGTGCGCGGCCCTGAGCGGCCTGGGCGGCTGCGGCAAGACCGAGCTGGCCTTCGACCTGGCCCGGGCCCTGGAGGACGACTACCCCGACGGCGTCCTGTACGTCGACCTGGACACCCTGCGGCGGGACGGCGCGGTGGACATGGCCGACGCCGTGGGCGCGCTGCTGCGTTTCCTCGACGTCACGCCGGAGTGGCTGGAGCGGTCGTACGCGGACCTGTGCCGCCAGTACTGGGACCGCACGCGCGGCGCGCGGCTCGTCGTGATCGTGGACAACGCGCGCTACGGAGCCGAGGTGGTGCCGCTGCTGCCCGCGTCGGGCGGCAGCCTGCTGATCGTCACCAGCCACGGGCCGCTGTACGACATGGACGGCCGCGTGGACGTCGAGGTCCCCGTGGACCCGCTGCCGGAGCGGTACGCCAGGGAACTGCTGCGGCGCGTCGCGGCCCCGGACGACCCGCGGCTGGCCGCCGAACCCGAGGCGGCCGACGGCCTGCTGCGCCTGTGCTCCGGGCTGCCTCCCGCGCTGTACGTCGCCGCCCGGTGGATGCGCAGGCACAGCCGCAGGCCGCTGTCCCGCCTGCTCGCCGAGCTGACCGCCGAGATGCGCGAGCGGGGCCTGCCCGAGGTCGAACGGGTCTGGGACGCGGCCTACCGGGAGCTGAGCCCCGACGCGGCCCTGCTCTACCGGCTGCTCGCCGACGCACCCGGCGGCTCCTGCTCCGCGGAGGCCGCCGCGGCGCTCCTCGGCCGCGGCCGCGACGCCGCCGACGGGGCGCTGGAGGAACTGACGGCGGCCGGGCTGCTGGACGCGCGGGACGAGCGGGTACGGCTGTCCGAGCTGCTGCGCGCGCACGCCCGCCGCCGCGCGCGTACCGACGCCGACGGGCGGGAGGCGGACGCGGCGCTGCGCCGGATCGTGCGCTGGTACCTGCGGCAGGCCCAGCGGGCCGACGCCGTCGCGGCGGGCCGGCGCATGGTCCTGGCCGCCCCGGAGCCGGCCCAGCCCGGCGCCCCTGACGTGCCGTTCGAGGACGTGCCGTTCGAGGACGTGCTGGGCGAGGACGAGGACGCCCGCCGGGCCCGGCGGGCGGCGCGCTGGCTGGACGCCGAGCGGCACGCGCTGTACGCGTGCGTGCGCCTGGCCTACGGGCACGGGCTCGACGCCGAGGCGTGGGCGCTGTGCGAGCCGCTGTGGACCCACTACCTGGACCACCCCGACTACCCGGACGTCACCGAGGCGTTCCGCACCGCGGTGGCCGCCGCGCAGCGCGCCGGAGACGTACGCGCCCTGATCCGCATGCGCTGCCAGCTGGCCCGCCCGCTGTGGGAGCAGCAGCTTTTCGCGGAGGCGGCGGGCGAGACGGAGCAGGCGCTGGCCGCGACGTCGGCCCTCGGCGACGCGGCGGGCGACCGCAAGCTCGGGGCCTCGGTGCGGGAGTTTCACGGCATGCTGCACTCGGCGCGCGGCGACTGGGCCGCCGCGGCGGCCGCCTTCGCGGGCGCCCGCGAGGTGCACCGCGAGATCGGCAACGCCTACGGCGTCATGCTCCAGACCTACCGCCTCGGGGAGGCCATGGCCGCTCTGGGCGACCTGCGCGAGGCCGCCGGGCTGCTGGAGCAGGCGCACGCCGCGGCCGTGGAGCAGCGGCGCGCACGCATGAGCGCCCGTACGGGCTTCGCTCTGGGCGGCGTGCTGCTGCGGCTCGGGCGGCCCGGCGAGGCCCGCGTGCTGTACGAGGCGGCGCTGGCCGGCGCCCGGGACCGGGGCAGCGAGTACGACGAGGCGCGCGTCCTCGACGCGCTCGCGGCCCTGGCCGACCAGACGGGGAACGAGCCCGAGGCCGCCGGGCACCGGGCGGCCGCCCGCGCCATCCGCGTGCGCAACGGCGGCCTGGTGCGGTCCTAGAGCTAGAGCAGGCACTCGGTGTCCGCGGCGGTGGCGGGGGACAGGCGCACGGTGAACGCGCGGCCCCCGACCAGGCAGCGGACGGACCCGGGCGCGCCGGACCGGGCCGCCAGCCGCGCGTGCACGGCGCTGAGCACGGCCGCCGGGTCGGCGGTCACCACGAGCCCGCCGTCCTGGGCGGGCCCCAACCGCACCGCCAGCAGGTCACCGGACCGGGTGCGCACCAGGCAGCGGCCGTCCTCCAGCACGGCCGCCGCGGCGCGGCAGCCGGGGTAGCGGGCGAGGACGTGCTCGGTCCAGGCGCCCGCCGTCCAGGCCGCGCCGTGCGGCGCCGCCAGCGGCGGGCGGGCGCGGCGGTAGAGCAGCCCGGCGCTCAGCGCGTGCCGCTCGGTGGCCGTCCCGTGCTCGGCGGCCAGGTGGTGGCCGGGCGTGCCGGTGTGGGCCGGGAACCGCTCGACGCGTACCTCGTCGCCGTCGGTCTCCGCACGTACGGCGAAGGCGGCGGGGGTGCGGTCGGGCGGCGGCGGGGACGGCAGTATCCGGGCCCTGGCCGGGGACCGCGGCGTGAGGCCGAGGAGTCCGTACAGCTCCTCCTGCAACCGCTCCAGCGCGCGCCCCTGCTCGGCGAAGGCGGCCGCCGCGACGGCGCGCGTGGCGCCCGGCCGGTGGGCGCCGAGGGCCGCCTCAAGGCCGCCGGGGGCGTCCAGGCGCGGGCCGCGCGCCAGCAGGCGGGCCATGGGGCTGCCGGGGATCAGCTCCGCGCCGCCGTCGTACGCGGCGACGACCGGGCGGTCCAGGGCCGCGGCGTACAGCGCCGCCGACCCGTGGTCGGTGACCACGGCGTCGGCGGCTATCAGCAGCGCGCACCACTCCTCGTACGGCCCGGCCAGCACCAGCCCGGCGTCGAGGGCGGGGGCGAGCTGCTCGGCCAGGTCCAGATGCCCGATGTGCGCGCGCTCGTTGGGGTGCAGGATCAGGCCCAGTTGGTACGCGTCGTACGGCAGCCGGGCCGCCAGCTCGGCGGGCAGGCCGGGGCGGCGGCGCAGCAGGCACTCCGGGCCCCAGGTGGAGACGAGGACCACCAGAGTCCGGGCGCCCGTGCCGAGCGCGCGCCGGTACTCCTCGCGCCGCCCGACCGAGGCGAGGATCCGTTCCAGGGCAGGGTCGCCGACGACCCCCGCGCGGGCCGCCGCCCGCGGGCTGGCCGCTGCCAGCCGGGTCAACTGGCTGGGGTGGGACAGCGCGTGGAAGGACGCCAGCGTCTCGCCGTCCCGCACCAGGAAGGCGGGGTCGAGTCCGGAGGCGGAGTCGTGGGCGCCCTCGCCGGGCAGGGACTTGCCGAAGCCCGCGCCGTGCGGCAGCAGCACGCGCGGGCCGCGCAGCGACCACAGCTCACCCTTGGGGCTGGCGGCGATCACCAGGTCGTACGAGCCTTGGCACGCCTCGGCCCACGGGATGGTGTGCGCCCTGGCCCGCTCGACGGCGGCCAGCGCCTCGACGCCGAAGTCCGAGCCGGGCACGAGCGTGAACAGCCTGCTGACGCGCTCGTCCCCGGCGAACACCGGGAGGACGTCGAGGAGTCGGTGCAGCGCGTTCGCCGAACGGGCGGCGAACAGCACGGCCCGTCGCCCGTCGCCCGTCGCCCGTCGCCCGTCGCCCGAAGAGTCCATCTTACCGGGCGCCGACTGGCCAGGAAGCGCGTTTCCGCAGATCAGAGAGGGTTTCCTGGGGACGTCCTGCGGCATGCGCCGATCGTACCCGCCACGCGGCGCGCACCGGCCCGAGGCAGCCGACGTACCCGAGAGGAGAATGTGCCTCATGAGTGACTGGGGGATCGCCCTGATCGCCGCGGGTTCGGCACTGCTGGCCAGCGCGATCGGCGGGTGGTACGGCCGCGCCGCGGGCGTGCGGCAGGCGGAGGCGGCGCGGTACGCGGCCGACCGGCAGGCGGACGCGCTGCTGGGCACGCTCCGCGCGACGCTCGCCGACCAGCGCGCGGTGCGGCTGCTGGACCTGCGCCGGCAGACCTACGTGCAGTTCCTGCACGCCGTGGAGGCCGTCGCGCTGGCCCGGCGCAGCGGCGACGGCCAGGCGGCCGACCGGCGGGCCGCGCACCAGGCGTTCGCGGCCGTGCTCCTGGAGGGCCCGGCCGATGTCGCGCGGGCGGCGCGGCAGGTGCTCGACGCCCTGCGCGGCGACGGGCGCGCCGACGACGTCGAGCGGGCCAGGGCGCTGTTCACCGAGGCGGCGCGGGCCGCCCTGGGCGGGTCCGGCGAGGACGGCGGCCCGGCGGTTCCGCCGTCCTGACGGCTCCTCGGCCGCTGCCGGCCTGATGCCGGCTCCCACCGGGCCGGCGGCAGGTCAGCGGTAGATCCGCGCGTACAGCTCCTCGATCTCGGCCGCGTCCGGCACGCGCGGGTTGTTGGCCGGCGAGCCGGACGCGAGCGCCTGACGGGCCATCAGCGGTATGGCCCGCGTCCACGCGGACTCCTCGATGCCGTACCGCCGCGGCGTCGGCACGTCGAGGTCCGCGCACAGCCGCCGCAGTGCCTCCACGAGGTCGTCGGCCGCGGCCGCGTCCGGCCGGGCGTCCCCGGCCACGCCCAGCGCCCGCGCGCAGGCGGCGTACCGCGCCTCGGCGGCCCGTACGGAGAAGGCGGTGACGGCCGGGAACAGCATCGCGTTGGACAGGCCGTGGGCGACGTTGAAGTGCGCTCCGATGGGGCGGCTCATGCCGTGCACCAGCGCCACGCTGGAGTTGGAGAAGGCGATCCCGGCGCGGGTCGCGGCGAGCGTCATGGCCTCGCGCGCCTCGCGGTCCGCGCCGTCGGCGACCGCGCGGCGCAGGAAGCGGCCGACGGCGGAGACGGCGAGCAGGCACAGGCCGTCGGTGAAGGGGTTGGCCTTCCGGCTCACGTACGCCTCGACGGCGTGGGTCAGGGCGTCGACGCCGGTGTCGGCGGTCAGCCGGGGCGGCATCGACAGGGTCAGCTCGTAGTCGACGACCGCGGCCACGGGCAGGAACGCCGGCCCTGCGCACAGCATCTTCTCGTCGGTCGCGCTGTCGGTGACGACGGTGAACTGCGTGGCCTCCGAGCCGCTGCCCGCCGTGGTGGGCACGGCGACGACCGGCAGGGCCGGGCCGGTGTTCAGCCGCGGCGCCTTGTACCGGCTCATGTGGCCGCCCTGCGCGGCCAGCAGGGCGACGGCCTTCGCGCTGTCCATCGGACTCCCGCCGCCGAACCCGACGACGCAGTCCGCCCCGTGCCCCTTCAGCGCCGCCAGCGCCGCGTCGAGGCAGTCCGTGGTGGGGTCGGGCACCGTCTCGGCGAACAGCCCGGGGGCCAGGCCGGCGCCGGACAGCAGGCCGAGTATCCGGTCGGCCTGGCCGGTGGAGTGCAGGTACGGGTCGGTGACCAGCAGCGGGCGGCCGACCCCGAGGGCGGTCACGGCGTCGGCGACGCGCTCGACGGCGCCCCCGCCGACGTACATCTCCCGGGGCTGCGCGATCCTGCTGGTCATACGGGCTCCTCGGTCGCTCGGGGACGGGCGTCGGCCGCGGGCGCGCGGAGTGTACGGGCGGGGTGGCGCCCGGCGGTGTCCTACGGCCGGTGGGCGCACGCGGCCACGGGCGCGTGCGTCGCCAGCCCAGTGTCTCCTACAGCGAGCGCCCGTCGCCGTCCGCGACCAGAACTCCGGCGGACGGTCCCGGCCGGGGGAGCGGCGGGTGCGACATTCCGGCGCCGCCGCCACGGCGGGTGCCTGATATGTCCGTATCGTGAGGGGCGTGACCTCCGACAGCGACGAACGGCGCGCCGCCCCGCCCGCCGGTTCCGCCCCGCCCGTCGCCGCCCTGCTGGCGGCCCTGTCCGCGGGCCGGGTCCGCGTCGTGGACCTGACCGCGCCGCTGTCGGAGCGCACGCCCGTCATCCGCCTACCCGAGCCGTACGCCGGCACCGTCCCCTTCAGCCGGGCGGAGATCAGCCGCTACGACGCGCGCGGACCGGCCTGGTACTGGAACGACTTCACCTGCGGCGAGCACACCGGCACCCACCTCGACGCGCCCGTGCACTGGGTCACCGGCCGCGACGGCGAGGACGTCTCCCGCATCCCGCCGCCCCGGCTCGTCGGCTCCGCCTGCGTCGTGGACGTCGCCGTGCGCGTGGCCGAGGATCCCGGCTACCTGCTCACCGTGGCGGACGTGATCGCCTGGGAGCGGGCGCACGGGCCGCTGCCGCACGGGTGCTGGGTGCTGCTGCGCACCGGCTGGTCGGCCCGCGGCGACGATCCCGAGGCGTTCCTGAACGTGACCGGGGCCGGGCCGGTGACGCCGGGGGTGTCGGCGGAGTGCGCGCGGTGGCTGGCCGCCGACCCGCGCGTGACCGGCCTGGGCGTGGAGACCGTCGGGACCGACGCCGGGGCGGCCCACGCCTTCTCCCCGCCCTTCCCCTGCCACCACTTCCTGCTCGGAGCGGGCACCTACGGCCTCACCCAGCTGCGCAACCTCGACGCGCTGCCGCCCCGCGGCGCCGCCCTGGTCGCCGCGCCGCTGCCCATCGTGGACGGCTCCGGCGCCCCCGCGCGCGTGCTGGGACTGGTCGACACCGGCACCGCCGCCGGGGGCTGACGTGCTGGTCCACGAGCGGGTCGCGCAGACCCTGGCCGACCTGGGCGTGCGCCAGGCGTTCGGCGTGGTCGGCAGCGGCAACTACGCGGTCACGCGCGGGCTCGTCGAGCGGGGCGTGCGGTACGCGGCGGCCCGGCACGAGGGCGGCGCGGCCGCCATGGCCGACGCCTACGCCCAGCTGTCCGGCAGCGTGCCGGTCCTGACGGTGCACCAGGGTTGCGGGCTGACCAACGCGGTCACCGGCATCGGGGAGGCCGCCAAGAGCGGCACGCCGATGGTCGTCCTGGCCGCCGAGGTGCCCGCCGCGGCCCGCCGCTCCGCCTTCCGGATCGCCCAGGACCGGCTGGTGGAGTCGGTCGGCGCCGTGTCCCTGCGGGTCACCGCGGGCAGCGCGGTCCGCGACGTCGTCCTCGCCTACCGCACGGCCGTCACCCGCCGCGTCCCGGTCCTGCTGAACCTGCCGCTGGACGTCCAGGACGCGGTCGGCGGCGACGGCGAGGTTCCGGTGCCCCGGCCGCCGCTGGCCCCCGCGCCCGCCCGCCCGGACGTGGACGCGCTCGCCGGGCTGCTGGCCGGGGCGCGCCGCCCGGTGCTGGTCGCCGGCCGCGGCGCCCGCGCG